>JAFGSU010000404.1 GCA_016934435.1 Candidatus Zhuqueibacterota bacterium
AAATCCGACGGCAGCTGTCCAACAACCTGTAGACTATTTACACCGATCGAGCCGGTGCTGCCCAGCAGGGCGATACGTTTCATGAATAACCCGATTTTTCCTGCAGACTTGATTTCTCTTGTTCCGCCTCCTCCCTTTCGCGATCCGACAGCCGGCCGGCCTTAAACTGCACCTGCCACATGTCGGCAAATCCCGCCGGCAGAGCCTTTGCCACCGCATCATAGCGCAGCGGTTGCGGCGTCAGGTCGTTGAGACAGACGGTTTTCTTAAGCATATATTGCTGAATGGACTCTTTTTGCGCCTCACTTTTTCCCGCCAGATAGTGCACCAGTCGTAAATGTTCCCGTCCCAGCAGAATGGACCCGTGCTGCAAGATCACATTGCCGAAGCGCCGTTGCGCGCTGCCGATCATTTTCTTCCCCTGATACCCGATCTCATGCTGGATGGAAGATGCAAAACAGAGGCCGGCGAGATCGCCGCGCGTCAGATTGGCGGGGGTGTGTTTGCTGCGTTCAAACTGCAACTGGATCGTCAGCTGTTTCAGCGCCGCCAGAATGCCACGGCTGATGCGCTCATAGACGGGCATAATCTTTGTGTCAAAAAGGCGGCTCTCCGGGCCCAGAACAACGGCATAGGTCACTTCATGGTCATGCAGCACAGCGCGCCCCCCGGTAGGGCGAAATACAACATCGACGCCCTCGGCACGACAGCGTTCCCTGTCGATATCGCTCAGCGCCTGATGATACCCCAGCGAAACCGCAGCCGGTTTCCAGCCATAGACCCGCAGAATGGGCACACCCTGATAGCACCTAACCATGGCCATGTCAACGGCCATGTTGGTAAAGCCGTCATTAAATCCGGTATTTAGAAACCGCCAGACTTCCGGTTTGATATCCGACGCCGGCGCCATATCAGTGGACAATACCGCGTTCGGATTTTTCAATGAAAGTGATGACGTTTCTCACTTCCGGCGTCAATTCGATTTCCGCCTTGATATGTTCCAATGCCTGACTGACGTTATATTTAGAGCGATACAGCAGGCGATAGGTCCGTTTCAGGTTTAGAATCACTTCGCTGCTGAATCCTCGCCGGCGTAGACCGATGGAGTTCAATCCGGCAAAGCGCAGGGGTTCGTCGGCAGCGGTAATATAAGGCGGCACATCCTGGGTGACCCGGAAGGCCCCGCCGATCATGCAATGCCGGCCGATCTTGCAAAACTGGTGTACCGGCGTCATGCCGCCGATGATGGCCCATTCCTCAATGGTAACATGACCACCTAACTGCACCCCGTTGGCCATGATCACATGGTCGCCCAGCTCACAATCATGGGCCACGTGTGTGTAAGCCATCAGCAGGCAATGGTTGCCGATCCGACTCTTGCCATGGGCCAGGGTTCCTCGATTCAGCGTGGCATATTCTCGGACGGTGGTATGGTCGCCGATTTCCAGGATGGTTTGTTCACCGCCGAATTTCAGGTCCTGCGGCCAGGTTGCCACCACGGCGCCGCAGTGTATTCGGCATTCTTTGCCAATGCGTGCGCCGTCAGCAATCAGGGCATGCGGGCCGATGATAGTATCTTCACCAATCACAACATCTTTTTCGATGATGGTAAATGGCCCCACCGTGACTCCATCGGCGAGTTTCGCTTCCTTGGCGACGACAGCAGTCGGATGTATCGTAATCAATGGCAAATCCCTTTTAGCTTATAATTCATCAAATTCGTCGAATATTCACACAGCCTTTTGGTTGTCAACTACTGCGGCCATCAGTTCGGCTTCACAAACCAGTTCATCATCGACAAAAGCGCGGCCGATCATTTTACAGATGGAGCGGCGATAAGCCGCCAGTTCCACTTCGAAACGCAGCGTATCGCCGGGAGTAACAGTCTTGCGAAAACGTACATTGTCGATTCCGGTAAAATAAACCAGCTTGGTTTCCGGATCGGTCTCGGTGTTCAATAATAAAATACCACCCACTTGCGCCATGGCTTCGATGATCAGAACGCCCGGCATAATGGGTTTTCCCGGAAAATGTCCGTTGAAGAAAGGTTCATTGATGCTGACGTTTTTAATGCCGACGACGTGCTCCTGGGGCACCAAATCCAGAATACGGTCCACCAGTAAAAAAGGATATCGATGCGGCAATATTTTAAGGATCGCTTCCATGTCGAGAAAAGCCGCTTTGCCTTCGGCGACCTGGAACTTGGAACGGATGAGTTTCTTTTTATATTCCTTACGGATGAGTTTAACCAGTTCGACGTTGGCCGCATGGCCGGAACGCGCCGCCATAACGTGCGCTTTCAATGGCATACCCAGCAAGGCCAGATCGCCGATTAAATCCAGGGCTTTATGACGGACGGGTTCGTTATAGTAGCGCAGCTCCTTGCCGTTGAGTATGCCGTTGGTCGACAGGCTCACCTTCTGATCTATTCCAAACAGCTTCCTCAAATCACGCAATTCATCTTCGCTCATATCACGATCGATGATGACCACGGCATTATCGAGCGCCCCGCCGCGGATGAGATTGGCTTTGCGCAGCTCCTCCACCTCACTTAGAAAGCAGAATGTACGCGCCGCAGCAAATTCCGTTGCAAACTCCTCATGCAGCGAGTACATGGAAGTGTATTGAGTACCGAGAGCTGGATTTTTATAATCCACCATAAAGGTAATGCGGAATTCATCCGAAGGAAAGACGACGATATCAATGCCCCTGGGCGGATCGTGATAGGTAATGGTTTTATCGACGATCAAATAATCCCGCGGCGATTCCTGTTCCGCAAATCCTGCTTTGAGCAATATTTCCACAAAAGGCAGGGAACTGCCGTCTCCCACTGGAGGTTCATTGCCATCCACTTCGCAAATAATGTTGTCGATTTCAAGTCCCGAGACAGCAGCTAAGACGTGTTCGACGGTGTGGATTTTCGCCTCGCCGATGGCGATGGTGGTGCCGCGCGAGATATCGATGACATGATCGATATCGGCCGGGATGACCGGAGAATCGGGAATATCGATCCGCTTGAAGAGAATCCCGGTGTTTTCAGGTGCGGGCTTGAACGTAATTTTGGTCTTATTGCCGGTATGCAGTCCGATTCCAGAATAAGATATCGTTCGTTTAATGGTCTGCTGGTTTTTAAGCATCCTCCCTCCAGATAAATGGCTGAATCTTATTTCGCCGATTGTTTTTGCAATTGCTCGGTGAGAGATTCGATTATTTCTTCAAGCTTTTTTACGCGCCGCAATAATTCGGGCAGACGCGTCAGGGCGCTGAGTTCACGCATGACGGTGCGAGCCGAGCGAGCGGGATAACCGAAAAAATACGCGCCCGACGGTATATTTTTATCAATGCCCGACTGCGCCCCCACGGTCACATTATCGCCGACTTCAATATGGCCGGCGATGCCCACCTGTCCGCCGAACCTGACGTTGTTGCCTATTTTGGTGCTGCCGGCTATGCCGGTCTGGGCGGCCATGACGGTGTGCTCGCCGATTTCGACATTGTGAGCCACCTGAATGAGATTATCGAGTTTGGTGCCACGGCGAATGATCGTAGCTCCCAGTGTGGCGCGGTCGATGGTGGTGTTGGCGCCGATTTCAACATCATCCTCGATCAGGACGATGCCGGTCTGGGGAATTTTATGATACCTGCCTTCATGAAAGGCAAATCCGAATCCATCCGACCCGATCACACCCCCCATATGAACAATGACACGCTCGCCGATACGACAGCGTTCACGAACAGTCACGTTGGCATACAAGACGCTCCCCTTGCCGATGGCGACTTCATTTGACAGAACGACACCGGGATAAATCTGTACATCATCCCCTATATGGCATCTTTCACCGATCACCACATAGGCGCCGATGGCGACGCCCTTTCCCACCTGGGTGCCTTCGCCGATGATGGCGGTCGGGTGAACGCCCCTGGCCAGAGAAGGCCCCATGCCGTACAGTTTCTGCGCCAGCGTTAAAAAGGCGAAATAGGGATCCTTGCAGCGCAACAGCGTCTTGTCACTCTTTGGAAAATCATCCGCGACCAGAATCGCAGAGGCTCTGGTTTGATGAATGTACTTTTCATATTTCGGGTTGGCGATGAAGGTGAGCTGCCCGGGGCCGGCTTCTTCTATCTTGGCCAGACCGGTTATTTCAACGCCGGCATCCCCCTCAATACTGGCACCCGCTATTTTTGCGATCTCTTTCAGATTATAAGACATATGCGCCTCATGGATTGCCGATTATCAGGTAAACGCCCGACTCGACTCAAGTTGTTAATGCCACAGATCCTTCGCCATGGAAATATCAAAAATTATTTCAATACTTCCAATAATATAGTAAAAGAAATTTAAAATTCAAAACACGAAAAAAGTAAACGAATAGCAATACGCATAAAACTGCTACACCGGCAGTTATGCGCAGCCGGGGATGCCGAATCATGGAGAGAGCGGCTCAGGAGTAGGCACGCCTGAAAAGCTTAAAAAAATCGGCAGAATTCTCCCGGAAGAGAGGGCAGGTTTTAAATTACCACCTATTTCGAATAGCGTCAGGTGCAGTGCACCTCTCCGGCGGACTACACCCGACAGCGATTCGGTGTCTAAAAGTACCTTCGTTCACCCTGCAGGTGGCATACTATCAGTTCGGTTCGACAGGTAACAGCGAATTTGGGACCTGACAGTCACACGTCCTGATCTACGGGCTGAACATAAAAAGAATCGATACGATCCGTAAGTGTTTATCGCGGGCTGGTGGGACTCGTTTTGGCCGGCAATCCTTTTTCCAGCTCCTGCAGCACTAAATCGGTCAGATCCGTTTGTTTCGGACTGGCGTAAACGATATTTCCGTTTACAGTGTCAAAGACATAATCGTAATTTTCTTCTTCAGCCACTTTTTTAATGGCGGCATTGATTTTATCAAAGATCGGCTGCATGACCTCTTCCTGCTTTTTGTAGAGCTCGCCGTTCTGTCCCCACTTTTCATTCTGGAATTGCTGAATTCGCATATAAAGGTTCTGCAATTCAGCCTGTTTCTCGCGTCGGCGCTCATCACTCAAAAGCAGGCTCTGGGACTCTAACTGCTCACCCAATTCCTGAAACTGTCTCTGCATGGCCCGGCCTTCTTCTTCCCAGGCCTCGCTGATTTTGTTGAGCCGTTCCTGTGCATCCTGGGCTTCCTTGTAGGTGGCGATGATTTTTTGCGAATTGATGTAAGCCATTTTTTGCGCAAAAGCGCCTGTGGCCATCAGGGCCAGGGCCAGAAACAACATGAAAAACCATTTCACTCTTTTCACTTTAACCTCCTGAACTAATTTTTTATCGATTAATTGCCTGATCATTTGCAAAATTTGTATACAGTGCCCATCAGAAACTGCGGCCAAAGACAAAATGCATTTTCCACTTGGGATCGGGATTACCCAGATAATCGACGCGATCAAAGCCATAGCCGTAATCAAAGCCGATAATGCCGATCATGGGCATGAAAACGCGGCCGCCGATACCCACTGACCGCTTCATGCCGAACGGATCGGCGTGGCGGAAATCGGACCAGACATTGCCCGCTTCGGCGAACAGCAGGGCGAAAATAGTCGGATTGGGCGCGATCGGGATACGCAATTCGGCGGTATATTTCAGATAGGATTTACCGCCTTCCTGCACATATTGATTTTCTCCCAGCGGATCATCATATCCGCGCAGCGGGATGGATCGCGACAGGCCGTCGCCGCCCATGAAAAAATATTCCAGATAGGGAATGCGCGCATTATCGCCGATGCCTTCCAAAAAGCCGGCCTGGAAACTGCTGTATAAAACCAGATTCCAGAACGAGGGCATGAACCAATCCATGCGCAGGGTATGTTTGTGATAATCGACGTTGCCGCCAAAAATAGTGCCGGATACCTCGGTGGTCAGGCTGACCTCAGAACCGGCTGTGGGGAATTCGGGTCGATCCAGGCTGTTGCGCGAAATAATCTGCGTAATGCCACTGCTGATCAGGGGCCAATCTTCCGTGACGATGCCATTGGGATTGCGTTCGATGTAATATGAATTAAAATCGCTCAGGCTGGTGCGGTCGAGTCGATAGATCCAGTCGCCGCGGAAAAAATTATCGGGCCAGGCCAGTCGCCGTCCGAGCCGCAGGGAAAATCCCCGGCTGACCTGCTTGTACCCATAAAAAGTGGCATCGCGCTTGGTGTCGTATACATCAAAACCCGCCAGGGTAGGCGTATCCAGTAACCACGGCTCGGAAAATCCGATCTGAAAGGAACGGTAGTAACGGCCGAAATTCCAGTTAAAACTCAACCGCTGGCCGTTGCCGAATAAATTGGCCATGGCCACGCCAACACTACCGATCAGCTTATCGCGCTCGGACCACCCGGCCGACATATTGGCGGTGTCGGTGGATTTTTCCTCAACCTTGAATTCAAGATCAACTTTTTCCTCATCCACCGGTTTGACGCCCGGCTCGACATTGCTGAAATAATTCAGCATCCACACTTCCCGCTGACTTCGCTCCAGCAAAGCGCGACTGAACGTGTCGCCCGGATATACGCGCAACTCGCGCCGAATAACCTTCTCCTTGGTACGCGTATTGCCGACTATTTTGATCTCATTGATCTTGACCGGGTTGCCTTCGATTATATTAAATTGAATATCCACTTCATTGTTTTCATCGGCCGTCTCGCGGGGTATGATGTTGGCGTAAATATAACCGCGATCATAATAAAGACCGCCTAAATTCTTCTGCAGTGCCTCTTCCAACTTTTTCTTGCTGTATGTCTCCCCTTTGGCAAATCCGAGGCTGGCATTGAGTTGCTCGGTTGTAAAGAGCTTGTTGCCATCCCAGGTAATATCGCCGAATGTATACTGCTTCCCTTCATTCACCCAGATATCGATAAACAGATCGCTGCGATCCTCGCTGTAATACAAACTGTCTCTGAGAATCTCGGCATCGCGATATCCATGGTTGTTATAGAAATCAATCAACTTGATCTTGTCTTCCTCAAACTCTTCTTTATCGAAATCCGCACCGCGCCACCATTTGTCCTCTTTGATCTCTTTGAATTGCTTCCTGAGTTTGCCGTCCTTGAATGCCCGGTTATTATGGAAGGTGATTTTTTCAACCTGTACTTTTTTACCCTCGTCAAAGACGAACCGCACCAAAACGCGGTTGCTATCCTGTTTGCTGATGTACTGATTGACCTTGATCTTGGCCAGCAGATACCCTTTCTCCTTGTATTTTTCATACAATTTGCTGCGACTGCGATTGAGCAGAGAAGGACTGATGATCTGGCCGGGATAATAGTTTAATATATTCTCGATTTCATCTTTCTTTAATTTTTTATTGCCCTCGACTTCCACTTTTTCAAGGCGCGGAAATTCCTTGACGCGAATGGTCAAATAGACGCCCTCCGAAAGCTCTCGATCCACGACAATGGCGATATCTGCGAACAGATTGAGGCGCCACAACTGCTTGATCGATTCCTGCAGTGCATCGCCGGTAATTTCCATGCCCGGAGCGAGTCCGGCGCTCAAACGGATCATATTGGCATCGGTCGTTTCATTGCCCGCAACGGACACGCCGAGGACGCGCACAGCACGTCGCTGGGCTGGAGCCGATGACACCAGAATAAAGAGGACGCCCGCAAGAAAAAGTAAGAATATCCTTTTTAAAACCATCAAAAACCTGTCCTTCGTTTTTGCCAGATTCTGCCTCGGCCGGTGCACCTTCCATCATCAACGGCACATGGATAAAACGAACGCACCGGAAAATACCGAATCGGCATTATTTTGCTTAAAACTATACAAGTTAATAAAAAAATATATATTTGTAAAGAAAAATATATTCTACGTTTTGGCACAACTCGCTTTTTCTTTCAGTGCGTACAAACTATCCAGACCGCCACCGCCCGGGCTTTTCAAGGATTTTAAGCCCGCCGTTTTTGCGGGTGACATTTCTCGCGAAAAATTTGACCGCTTTTCTCCTTCTGTTCTATAGCATCAAACGATTGTAATCATATTCAAGTTCCAATAAAAGCGGCGGACCGAGAGGTTATTCCAAATGCGAAACATAAACCTTGTCTCAAAAAAAGGTCCCTAATCCAGACCAGTGAAACGCATACTCAAGTTCCGAGTTCAACCTATATATTTTTCCTTTGTCCAAAATTTATGTTTGCCGCTGCAAGATGGAACGCTCCCATGATTAAACCTATCATTTGCCATATTGTTTTTATTGGAGGATAGAATTTTTTCGGAATGTTTTAGGGCTGGCGATTAGGAAAAAAATGTAAAAAAGAAAAAGAGTTGCGTTCGGCTAGATTTGTTTATTCTGTCACCATTCGCCGCTTAAGCATAGCATACCGGCACAATATCGATAAATCTCTCTCCTTGCATTGTTGGTCGTAGCGGGCATTGCTTATTAGGCCATTGACTTCTGTCTTCATATCTATATAATTGGTATATCATTGGAAGAGAATCTGACTTTATTAATTCAACTTTAGTGAAAAATTGTTTGTATCTATCAAAGTAATCTAATCCAGGTGCTCGAACATGAAAAGCTTCCTTTGGGTTTGGTTCCGGATATTCTATTGTTTTATTGGCAACTAAAGGAACGGGCAGGATAGCGATGCCGTTAGGTTTGAGAATTCTTCGGATATGATAAAGAGCTTTTTTATCGTTAAGTACATGTTCTAATATATGAGAAGCAAATATAAAATCATATGATTGATCTTTGAATGGGAGTTCTTGCAGATCAACCTTGTGGTCTACTCCTTTCATACATAAATCTGCCGTTTCATATTGCCCGAATCGATTGAAGAAAAAATTCTTTAAAAAAGGTTCTGGAGCAAAATGCAGCATTATAAGAGCTGAAGTATCGATATTGCTCAATATATTCTTCATAACCAAATATTGAAATCGATGTCGTTCTAATGCGCCACACTTTGGGCATTTTGCATTTTTTCTTAATCCTGTGGGTGGCTTTATATCTAGGAAAGGACCACTATAATCGCAAATTGGACACTTAAAATATTCCTTAGCTGGATTAAACAATAGGATAGAATAAAGATTAAGTCTATCAATAATTTTTTTTATAATATACCTTGTGCTCAAAAGTTTTCTCCATCTAAAACCGAATAATATTATTTTTTAATTAAAGCCTGTTCAATAATTAGAGTTAGCACTGGACTTTTCAATCAGGATCGTTTAAAATCGAAGATAATGTCCTGAGTTAGAGTTATATGATTCTCAATAACATGGATTGCTACATTTTATAAGCAGGTATACGTATTTAAATATTCCATTCTATATCGATTTTCTTTGATAAGGCCATACTTTTTTTCAATAGCTGTTCGTATTGGCTTAAGTCGTTTATAAATTAGGTTCATCCAATTAATGCGTAATTTTATTACCTAAATTGAGC
>JAFGSU010000405.1 GCA_016934435.1 Candidatus Zhuqueibacterota bacterium
AATCCCTCGGGCAGCTTTATCAGCGGCAAATCCTCCAGGTAGAGGTTGAGGCAGAAACCGTTGAGGCCTATGTGTATATCGCCATCCCCGAAGCGGTACAATCCTATATCGACAAGGGATTCGGCCATCGCGACCGCCTCGAAGAATTCGTCGAACGTAGCGTCAACCGTTATTTGGATGCCAAAGCCGATCGCGCCCTGCTGCTGGATCGTAAATCGCTGGCCCTGAAGGTAACGCGCGAGCTTTTATCGGAGGAAATCCAGGGACTGTTGATGCAATACTTTTACGATGACGGCATGCCCTCCTTCCTCCTCAAACATGAAATTGAAAAAGCGGATTTGCCGACTCTGGATTGGCTGCAAACCGACCGCAAGGCACAGGTCTATGCCGATCGATACCTGACCCTGGTTGTCAAATTCATGATTTTCAATCAGATTGAAGTCAGGTTCCGCGACCAGTTCCGCGGCTATGTTAAAACCGCCGACCAGTATTACCAGCACACCCTGTCCTCTCTCATGACCCTTAAACTATTGACCGAAAAACATGCACATCTGAGCACGGCCATGACGCAGCTGCAGGTGAACCGCTACCGGCCGGATTTGACCTATGCCGATTATGCGGTGGCAGCCATTTTCATCGCAGAAGAATTGTATGAAAAGTCCGCCGCCCAAACAATCGTCGATTGGGTGCAGCGTAACCGGCGCGTCGGCCTCTCGCCCCTGGGGGCGGAGATGGAATTTTCCCAGTTAGGTGTTCGCGCCATTCATGCGAACGAAAATGAAGACCCTGAATATGACGGATTCTACTATTTTTATGATTTCGATTTGATGCGCCGGGGCTGGAAATTAGGAGCCCATATCGACGATCACGGCTTTCTGGCGCCGCCTTATAAACGCACCCGCGGCTTTCTGGAACTGGCTTTCGGCCGGTATCGGCTGTACGGGGACGTCTCCAAACCGGCCACACAGGACCCCTGGGTTCTGGCGCAATTAATCCAGCTAACCGTTCGCTTCATCGAAGTACGACCGCACAGTCTCCACCTCAGCATTCAGGCTGAGACCGGAACGCCCTTCCGGCAGATTGAGAATCCGGAATTTTTCCTCTGCCTGCTGCTGCTCGGCGGCGATTTACGCGAAGACCAGGGCGGCCGGCTGCGCGAGATGCGCATTTTTCACCAGGAAATCTTGCACCCCGACATGGGCATTTACATTTCGCGCCTGAACCGCCACCGGCCCAAAAACGATGCCAGAGAATTAACTTCGGTGGTGGAATTTCAATTCCCGCGGCTCTATTTCGACTATGATTATCAGCCGCTCATTATGGCCCTCAAAGGCTTTCAGCATCAGGCTAATCCCTATCCGTTAAAAGACTGCAAGGACTGCCCCTTTGAGGAAGAAAACGCCGAGATCGAACTCGCACTGAAACAGTGGGCCGCCTATCCGTCACCGGTTCCCGAATCATCCATCAATCGATTCCTCGATATTGTCGCCCAGGGATTGCAATCGGAAGGCAAGGTCATGGGAAAAGAGTACAGCGACTATGTCGAACGCAGCCTGCTCGCTATCGAAATGCAAATACGACGCCGGAATCAACGCATCATCGATTTTCATCGTCTCAGGCATCAAAAACAAAACACCGCCTGAACAGCGCCATCTGTTAATGTCGCTTTTATCAGCAAAATTTAAAAATATCAATACATCGTCCGACTTAAAGCTTGCCTTTTTCTTACGGTTTGCTTATTATATCGTTAATCCGTATCAATTCCCAAATTCGGTGTTAACCCGCGAACTGAACTGAAAATGCGCCACTCAAAGGATTACTCGATTAACCTAATGGCACCGAATCGGTATCATTTATGAATTTAGCTACATCTTTAATAATATCATATAATTATATTTTTCAGAACCACGTAACGGGATATCCCTATTGAAGGAGATTGCTGTGGCAAAGCGCGCAATGCGGTTTCTCTCGCTGTTTACCTTGCCCGGCACATGCTTGTTGGAAGAGATGAGCTACAAGAATTCCGGCGGCGACAACCATTGGGATAACCCGGCCGATATTTGCATCAATATGCCGCCTGAGCATTCATCCACGACCAAAATGATAAAATAAATGTCACCCGTTGATCAACAACTTGCAGAGACTATCTTAACGCACAAGGAAACACTCATTCGCGATGTATGTACCCGACTGGAAAAGCTGAGCCGGTCGCATTATGAGGTTATTCCTTATGAACGTCATCTGGAACGCGAGGAGGCGCTTCTCACGGCTCTGCTGAAAGGATTACAGCAGCCGGAGCATGGCGCGTTCATCGATTTTATCGACCACATCGGCGGTCTGCGGTCGAATGAAGGCTATTCTCTGGAAGAAGTGCAGCGCGCGCTCAACATATTCGAGCAGGAGCTGTGGAGCGTTCTCATTCGAACGCAACCGGTGGACGGCAGACTGGTGGCCATGCTCTCTCTGTGCAACCGCTTATTTGGTCAAGCCAGGGATCATCTGGCCAAAATCTATCTCAGTCGTTCGCAGGACATTCAGACCGAGCTGAACGATTTACGAGTCAGGTTTTATGGATATTTTAAAAAAGAGAAGGAATCCGAAACGTAACTTTTTAATTAACAGGAGAGATCATGGATAATCAGGTTTTGGAACACGCCAAAAATCATTTCGCCCAGGTTGTGAGCGATCAGCTGTCTCGAGTGGAGCGGATGAAACAGGCCGAAGAGCCCCTTGATTTTACCTCCATCCAACCCATCATCATCGGATTTTGCTGGGGCGACGGCATCGGCCCTATTATTTCTCAGGAAACACAGCGGGTGCTGGAATACCTGTTAGAGAAGGAAATTGCCGGCGGCAAGATGAAATTTAAAACCATCGAGGGTTTAACCATTGAAAATCGCGTCAAGCATTTAAAAGCCATTCCGGATGATGTGCTGGCGGAGTTGAAAACCTGTCATGTCATCCTCAAGGCGCCCACAACGACACCGGAAAAAGGCGGACCCTATCCCAACATCGAGAGCGCCAACGTGGCCATGCGCCGGGAGCTGGATTTGTTCGCCAACGTGCGACCGGTAAAAGTGCCCAAAGAGGGCATCGACTGGATTTTCTTCCGCGAAAACACTGAAGGCGCCTACATCCTCGGCAGCCGCGGCATCCAGGTCACCGAGGATTTGGCCATCGATTTTACCGCCACTACCAAACAGGGCTCGGAACGGATCATCCGCATGGCATTCGATTATGCGGCGAAAAACAATATCAACCGGCTCACCGTGGTTACCAAGGCCAATGTGGTCAAAACCACGGACGGGCTGTTCCTGGAAACGGCCGAGCGCATCAGCAAAGAATATCCGCAGGTTAAATGGGATGGCTGGTACATCGACATCATGACGGCGAAACTGGTGGATCCCAAGCGGCGGACGCAGTTCCGCGTGCTGGTGTTGCCGAACCTCTACGGCGATATCCTCACCGATGAAGCGGCCGAATTTCAGGGTGGCGTCGGTACCGCCGGCAGCGCCAACATCGGCAGGCGCTATTCCATGTTCGAAGCCATTCACGGCTCGGCGCCGCGCATGATCGATGAAGGCCGTGGCCAGTACGCCGATCCCTGCAGCCTGATACGCGCCGCCTCCATGATGCTGCGCCACATCGGCTTTGCTGACAAAGCTGACAGGCTGGAGATGGCACTGGATATCTGCAGCCAGTATGAAAAAAAATGGGTTATCACCGGACGCGATAACGGCGCTACGGGCCGACAATTTTGCGATTATTTGCTGGAAACCATGAAAGATCCCGATCTGGAAAAACGCTGGAAGTCGTTCACCGGCTGAGAAAAGATTGAATACGGCTAATTGCTACACTGACGCATAGCTGCCGGGTGCGGGGGCGCCCCCCTCGCATCCGCGCCAGTACTGTCCGAAAAGTAAAAATTGGATTTTTCAGACGGACTCAGCCTGACTGTGGACAACATTTTATTTGCACCAGACTCGTTACTGTGATCACATTGGACAAAGACCTGAATCATTTTTTTCAATCCGAGGTGCACTATGAAGGTATCCCTATTCATCCCCTGCCTCACTGAACTCATGTTCCCGGAATCCGGCCTGGCCATGGTCAAAGTGCTCAAACATATCGGCGCTGAAATCGACTATGTGGAGGATCAGACCTGCTGCGGCCAGCCGGCTTTTAACTCCGGATATCGTAAAGAGATCATTCCGGTCGCCGAGCGTTTCATCGATCTATTCAAAGACAAAGAGATCATCGTCGCTCCTTCCGGTTCCTGCACCGCCATGGTGCGCGTGTTTTATCATGAACTGGATTTAAATCCAGAAAAGAAGGAGGCTTTGCAGTCGCTCAGTCAACGACTCTTCGAATTCACCGAATTCCTGGTGGATCAAGCTAAAGTAAATGGTTTGGGGGGCTCCTTCCCGCATCGCGTCACCTACCATGAATCCTGCCATCTATCGCGTGAGCTGGGCGTCAAGGAACAACCGCGCAAACTCATTCGCGGCATCAAGGATATCGATTTCGTCGAGATGGAAAAACCGGACACCTGCTGCGGATTTGGCGGCACGTTTTCTTACAAATTTCCCGACCTCTCCATAGCCATGGTGGCGCGAAAATGCCGCTATATCGAGGAGAGCGGCGCCGAGTATGTGATCGGCGCCGACTCGAGCTGTCTGATGAACATTCAAGGATATCTGGAACAGCACAAGATGAAGGCAAAAACCATGCACATCGCCGAACTGCTGGCGGCGAGTTTAAAACTCTAAACGGAGTCATCTATGCAACTCAATCCGAAGAAAACCAAAACCTACATAAAGTCGGCCCTGCGCGATCAACACCTCAAGGAAGCCGTGGACAGGGCGACGCAATCGGCGCTGAAAAAACGCCAGGACAAAGTGGACCTGATGCCGTACTGGGAGGACATGCGCTGGCAGGCTCATAAAGCAAAAGCAGGGGTCATCGATCATCTGGATCGGTATCTGGAAGAATTTGAAGCCAATTGCATGGCCAACGGTACGACGGTGCACTGGGCTGTGGACGGCGAAGAGGCGAGAAAAATTATCATTGACCTCATCCGCAAAAATAACGTCAAATCCATAGTCAAAGCAAAATCGTTGACAACGGAAGAGATTTATCTAAATCATTTTCTTGTAGACCAGGGTCTCGAGGTACTCGAGACCGATTTAGGCGAATATATTGTCCAGCTTTTGGATCAAATTCCCTCACACCTCACTTCTCCGGCATTACACCTGACGCGTAAAGATGTGGGAAAAATTTTTCATGAAAAGTTAGGGGTGCCATATACCGAGGACCCGCCCGAATTGGCGCAGATCGCCCGGCAAAAGTTGCGGGAGAAATTTTTAGCTGCCGACATGGGCATCTCCGGCGTCAACTTTGCCATCGCCGACTCGGGCAGTTTCTGCATTGTCGAAAACGAAGCCAACGCCCATCTCGCGGTGACCATGCCGCGGATTCACGTTGCCGTGATGGGCATTGAAAAGATTGTGCCCACTCTGCCTGCTACCGCCGCCTTTTTGAAACTGCAGGCCATCAGCACCACCGGGCAGAAACAATCGAGTTACGTCAATTTCGTCGGCGGGCCGACACGGCAGAAATTCGGCGAAGGCTGCGAAGAAGTGCATCTGGTGCTTCTGGACAACGGCCGTTCCACCATACTGGCCGACCCGCAACTGCGTGAGACGTTGTTCTGTTTTCGCTGCGGCGCCTGTCTCAACAACTGCCCCATCTATCAACAGGTGGGCGGACACGCCTACGGCTGGGTCTATATGGGGCCCATCGGCATCTCCCTGCTGCCGCAATATCTGGGGGTGGACGAGGGCCGCTATGCCCCCTTTACCTCGAGCCTGTGCGGCGCCTGTTACGAGATTTGCCCCATGCGCATCAACATCCCGCACCATCTGCTCAAACTGCGCAACCGCGTGGTGGATTCGGGGTATTCGATGAAAGTGGAAAAATGGGCCATGTGGGGATTTGGATTCCTGGCCAGCCGGCCCTGGCTGTATCGACTGCTCACCTGGTTCCCGGGCAAATTTCAAAAACTGATGCCGGGCAACCGCGCCTTTCCGGCCCCCGGATACGGCAAAGAACGCGCACTGGGACGCATGGATCTGAAAGGATTTCGCAAAAGATTTAAGGAGATGTCATGAAAAATAGTCGGGAAGCTATACTTGACCGGGTCAAGGCTGCGGTGAAGCAGCCAGTCCACCGTGGCGCCATGCCTGCGGATGCCGAACAGAAGGTGGCTGCAGGGCTGAAAGCCGCTACGCCTGCCGGGCAGCAGGGATTGGCCGAGCAATTCAAGGCGGAGATAGAAAAAATTTCCGGCGAGTGTCATCTGATCTCATCGGAAGCCGGCATTACGCCCCTGTTGATGAATATGCTGGGGGAAATCCAATGCACAAAATTAGCGCTGGATAGTCACTCAATGAGCCGGAAAATCGGTCAGGCCTTACAGCAAAAGATGCCGCAACTCGATTGTATTGATGCCATGACCCAGGACTATGATGCGCGCCGAATCCGATTAGCCGGGGCGCCGGCCGGATTGGTGACCGCAGATTACGGCATCGCCGACGCCGCCACCCTCATCGTGCTCTATGATCAACAGCAGAGCAATATGGCGCATTTTCTGCCCGAAACCATTTTCACTCTTCTGCCGATCAACAAACTGGCGCCGAATCTCTTTGACGCCCTGGCTAAGATCGATCGCGAAAAAGGGAAAAATATGGTGCTCATCACCGGCCCGAGCCGCACCGCGGACATTGA
>JAFGSU010000406.1 GCA_016934435.1 Candidatus Zhuqueibacterota bacterium
ATTCGCGGGAAAAAAATAGCGGCGATCGGCGATTTATCGTCCGCTTCGACCCGGCAGAGCATCGATGCAGCGGGGATGGCCGTCAGTCCCGGATTTATCGATGTACACACCCATACCGACATTTCGTTGCTGATCGATCCAAAGGCCGAAAGCAAAATCCGTCAGGGCGTGACCACGGAAATCGGCGGCAATTGCGGCAGTTCGTATTTCCCGCTTAATGGCGATCACGCAACAGAAATCAAGAAAGAACTGCAAAAAAAATATCAGCTAAAGGTAGATTGGCAGGATCTCGGCGGTTTTTTCCGCAGGTTGCAACAGAATGGCATCGCGTTTAATTACGCCACCCTGATCGGACACGGCGATATTCGCACCTGCGCCATGGGCATTGAAAACCGGCCACCGTCGCCCGATGAAATGAAACGGATGAAAACTTACCTGCGCGCAGCCCTGGAACAGGGCGCCCTGGGATTGTCCACCGGACTGGAATATACACCAGGCAGTTTTGCCGAGACCGAAGAAATCATCGAGCTGTGCAAAGTCGTGGCGCAATATGAGGGCGTCTATGCGACCCATATGCGCAACGAGGATGTGCGGGTGCAGGAAGCGCTCGAGGAGGCGCTGCAGATCGCGCGGTTATCGGGCGTCAGTATACAGATTTCTCACCTCAAAGCCAGCCAGAAACGCAACTGGCATAAAGTCCCCAAGCTGCTACAAACGATACAGTCGGCGCACGAGGGCGGCATGAATATCCACGCCGATCGCTATCCCTATACGGCTTACAGCACTTCTCTGAAGATGCTTTTCCCATTGTGGGCGCGAGAGGGCGAGGATGAAGATTTTGTCGGGCGCCTCAAAGATTCTGGACAATGGCGCAAGATTTTGCCGTTCGTAAAGGATAAAATTGCCGCCCTGGGTTCGTGGGCGAGTGTGCTGATCACCCGCGTCAAATCGGAAGAACGGCGCATCTTTCAGGGGAAAAGTGTCGAAGAGCTCGCTTTGCAGGCCAAACAGGATCCGTATGAATTTGTCCGCGCCCTGTTGATCGAAGAAGACGGCCAGGTGGGCATGTGCGGCTTTGGCATGAGCGAGGAGAATACCGAGCGAATCCTGGCATTCCCGCTCACCATGGTCGGGTCCGACGGCGAAGCCATCTCGCCGCATGGCGTACTGGGTCAGACCACGCCGCATCCGCGCTATTACGGCACCTTTCCGCGCTATCTCGGATACTATGTGAGAGAAAGAAAAATATTGCCACTGGCCGAGGCCGTGCATCGCATCACCATGCTTGCAGCGCAAAAATTCGGCTTAAAAGGTCGCGGTCGTTTAAGCAAGGGAAACTATGCCGATGTGGTGATCTTAAATCCGGACACTATCATCGACAAGGCGACGTTTGTGCAGCCGCACCAGTTTCCGGCCGGCATAGCGTACGTGGTGGTAAACGGAAAAATCGTTGTGGCAAATGGAAAACATACCGGTGCGTTACCGGGAGAGATTCTTTCGCACTGAGGGCATCACAATACTGTGCCATATTCTCTGGAGATTTGGGAGGAGAAAAAACGGGCTGTTTTACAGGCCATGTAAAAAAAATCTTGCATAAATACATAGAAATACGTACAATATTATAATTATATACGTATTGCGAGGTGATACTATGAATTCAAAATTGACTCTCAAGTTAAACAAAACAATCATCGAAAAGGCCAAATCATTTGCTAAAAGCAATAATACAAGTCTATCCTCTCTTGTACAAGGATTTTTTGAGAGAATTGTGGAAAAAGAACCAAAACAACCGACCAACCTATCTCCGACAGTAAAAGCACTCTTAGGTGTGCTGAAAATGGAAAACGAGTCAGAGATTGATGCGTATAAAGAGATATATTTATCGGAGAAATATCTACATGAATAAGATATTTATTGATACCGATATTATTCTTGATCTTCTTTTAAATCGCCACCCATTTTCGTCATCATCGGCGCAGCTTTTCACGCTCATCGAAGAAAAGCTAGTAACCGCATTCACATCACCGGTTGTGTTAGCCAATATCTACTATATTTCAGCAAAACTGATTGATAAAAAGAACGCGATAAAGCATATCCGTAACCTATTAACAATAATAAAAGTATCCGTAATTGATGAAAAAATAATACTTCTTGCAGCCAACTCCCCATTCAAAGATTTTGAAGATGCTATTCAGTATTTCTCAGCGAAGAATGTGGCAAGCAATTTTTTGATAACAAGGAATACAAAGGATTTTAAGGTTACTGATTTGACCGTTTGCACCCCGGAAGAGTATCTGACCGTATATCATCACCCCTCATCAAACTGAATATGCCACCTGGCGTTTTTTTTACGCCTCCGGATTTGCCGCAAAAAATGCGGTAATATTTGGGAGCTATTCATTATTACACAATTTGAGATCGCGCCAAAAACGTTTCCGGCGCGGTTGGTTGGGTGATGGACATCCATCCCGACGGATTCAAGTGCATCAAAAGTAACTTCATAGGCAGATTATAGGATGGAAATCCCGTTTGTGTATTCCATCCGGGGGGGGGCTCTGCCTGACGATCGCTATCACCCCCCTCAACCAAACCTGTCATGCTGTAAGCATCTTTTAGCTAAACGGTTAGAACCACATGCGCACGTGGATTTGCGGGATACCCCGCTGCTATTTGACGAATCTCAAAGATCCTTTCAGGATGACCTACTGATGAGAAATGATCGTGTACGGTAAGATGTCCGACACCTCTTCTGCTGAGCTGAAATGTGCAGCGCATCAAGTCGTCGCTTGAACAGGAAGGTTTCGGACATCTGGTCGATCAAAGCACAATCACTATTCTTTCGGATATGCCTTTTCAACGCAGAGGCGCAGAGGGCGCAGAGATACGCAAAGAAAAAAAGTAATGAATTATTTTCTAAACCAGGACGTCCTCTGCGATTCTTTGCGGCCTCGGCGGCCTCTGCGTTAAGGCTAAAGTGGATTTATAGCCTTGATCGTCCCAGGATTCCTCAAGGTTTGTAATACCATTAGAAACTATATTTTATCGCTGTTTTTGAGGAAACTACGGATTTCTCGAATGCATGAGTAACCCCGGGGTTGTAATGTTTTTTCAAAATCCCTCTGACGGCTGGACGGAACCTGTTTCAAGAACAGATGCATACTCTTGAGCCTGCCGGCGGGACCGCTCTTGACCTTAACCGGAATGACCTTCCCCTTTCTTGATAACAGATAATCCAATTCAGCCGTGCTGCTCTTGGCCTCGCGAGACCAGTAAAACAACTCCTTTTCACCTCCTGCCATTAATTCCTGTCCGACGAATTGTTCAGCCATAGTTCCTTCGTATATGGAAAGCAAATCCGGTTTATTATATTCACTATCAACAGGCAGATTGCACAATTGCTGCATTATGCCAATATCTAAAAATACAACTTTGAATTTGGAATCTGAAGCTGAAGCGCCAAAAGGAATAACCGGAGTATTTACTGAGCTTACTTTACTGAATAATCTTGCCTGGCATAGGAGATAAAGCGCTTTCTTGATTGTGGGATTGCTGAATCCATCGGACAGTCGCGCGTATTTAATCTGGCGGTCGACATTCCTGGCAACCGAAATCGGTACTGTGTTCAAGCATTGTTTATCTGCCAATGGCGCGTATTTAGAGAAATCCTGACGAAAGGTGTTCACCAATTCGGCCTGTACTTCAAAAGCGTCTCGTATTTTCCCGGTCTCCGAATATTTTCTTATACACTCAGGCATGCCACCAACAAAAAAGTAAGTCCGCAACAGTTCCAGCAATTCATGATGGATTGTATCGGACAGCTTTCTTGGAGATTGTACCAATACCTCCGACAATACCGCCTCATCCAATCCATGCCCCTGGTCGGGCCATACCATCAAACGGATATCACCTGTGAGGTTCTGCATGAATTTCCCTGCTCGATATCCGCCTGTACCGTCCGGACCTGACTGTCGAAAGGCAGACGCAGATCAGAGTAATCCTTCAATTTCCTTGAAATATTTCACCGTCCCGACCCTGAGTTCCATGGTCGCTTCCTCATCGCACACAATGATACAGTGCGGATGCAGCTGGAACATCGACACCGTCCACATATGACTCACGCCTTCTTCAATGGCGTTATGCAGGGCGCGCGCCTTGTTATAGCCGATGATAATGATGATCACCTCGCGGGCATCCATAACGGTTCCAACACCAACGGTCAGGGCGGTTTTAGGAACCCGATTGATGTCGCCACCGAAAAATCTGGAATTGGCCAGACGGGTATCATACGTCAGCGTCTTCACCCGTGTTCTCGATGACAGGGACGAGCCGGGTTCGTTAAAGGCAATGTGCCCGTCCGGGCCAATGCCGCCGAGGAAAAGATCGATGCCGCCATAAGATTTAATTTTCTCTTCATACACACGGCACTCTCTCTCCAGATCCGAGGCGTTGCCGTCTAAAATATTGATATTCTTCCGGGGAATATCAACATGGTCAAACAGATGATGATGCATAAAATAGTGATAACTTTCGGGATGATCTTCCGGCAGGTTGACATACTCATCCATATTGAATGTAACGACGTTCTTGAACGTCACTTTTTTCTCTTTATAAAGCTGCACCAGGCTGTTGTAGGTACTGATCGGCGATGACCCGGTCGGAAGCCCCATCACAAAAGGTTTATTCTCCTGCGGTTTCGCCTTGTTGATTCTGTCCTCTAGATAATTGGCCACCCAATCCCCCACCGCTTTGTTATCCTTTAAAATAATCATCCTCATGGCGATTTGTCTCCTTGATTAATCGTTCTTGAAAGATATTGTGATAATTGTAAGAAAAAAAAATGTATAATTCAAGAACGAAATCAAATATTTCTGTTTGCAGGGAAACGAGATGGAAAGGCAAAAAAGGTTCATCGAATCAATTGCAGCGAACGGGTTTCCCGCCACTGATCGCAGATAATAGTGTAGAGATAGAATCCGCTGGGTAAAGCCATACCCCGATCATCTCTGCCATCCCAGATAACCTCATACGATCCTGCGGACAGCGTTCTGTCCAGCAGAGCTCTCACCGTCTGACCTTTCAGATTCTGAATGAAGAACCTAACTTTTCCTCGTTTGGCAAGAGAAAAAACGAGATTGGTGTTACTGTTGAAGGGATTGGGGAAGTTGGCAGATAAAGAGAATATTTCTGTCTTCTTTAAGGTGACTTTAATCGGGCCGTGAAAGGTGAGGCGACCGCGAAAATCGACATCGGCGAGTTTGTAATAATAAGTATTATCTTCCAGCACCGCAAAATCCTCATACTGATACTGATGCCTGCTCTGGCTGGTTCCTGCCCCCATAATCAGATCGGGTGTGATTGGTTCGAATTCGCCTGTTGCGGTCGGACTGCGATAAATCACAAATCCGAGGTTCTCATGTTCCGATTGTGTGGTCCATTCGATCAGGATGG
>JAFGSU010000407.1 GCA_016934435.1 Candidatus Zhuqueibacterota bacterium
ACGGCCG
The DNA here is from genome assembly GCA_016934435.1 of Candidatus Zhuqueibacterota bacterium. GTDB lineage: Bacteria > Zhuqueibacterota > Zhuqueibacteria > Residuimicrobiales > Residuimicrobiaceae > JAFGSU01. Next base: position 8 of record JAFGSU010000407.1, read on the forward strand.
TTTTCGTGTGTAATTATCTAAATATATAAATCTATTAGTTACAAATTTGCAAAACCGTAAATCCGACAGACTCCTTGTGATCAACTCCGCCACCAAGATAATCCTGCCACCCCTTCGGGGTTTGACATAACTGCTTTTTCAATGCTATCATCGTTTCACGCCTTTGGCGTTTTTTCTTTCCGAAGATGTAAAAATTTTGGTAGAAAATCAAAATTCCGTAACCCCGCAGGGGTGGCACGATGATCGACCGCCAACCATTTCATTTCAGCCCCAATTCGCGGCACATGCGATGATAGTTGGGCGGTGCCAGCCCGAGTTTGCGCGCCGCCTCGGCATCGGTGACGGTGTGTTGACGCACAAAGGCGAAATACTGCGCCCGCACCTTTTTTTCCATATCGCGCCAGGAGATGATTTGATCTTGATCCCATAAACTGCCCTTTTCATCCGCGGAAAGCGATGCGGGCGACAATCCCATGGCCTTTTGCACCTGTTCGGCGGATAGCTGCGGCGAATCCAGCAGGAGCATGCGCTGTACCACATTCTGTAACTCGCGCACATTGCCGGGCCAATCATATTGAACCAGCAAAGCCATCGCACCCTTGTCCAACTTTGGTGTTTCGCGACTCATATCCTGACTGAAATGGTTTAAAAAGTGTTTAACCAGCAGGGGAATATCTTCTCTGCGTTCCTTCAGGGCCGGTAAATGGATGAAAACCACATTCAACCGATAATACAAATCCTCGCGAAAGCGCCTGTCTTTAACCTCCTGTTCCAGAATTTTATTGGACGCGGCGATAATGCGCACGTCCACCTGTTTTTTGCCGGTGCGGCCGATTTTATCGATTTCGCCTTCCTGGATGACGCGCAACAATTTGGCCTGGGCCGGGAGCGGCAATTCGGTGATCTCGTCGAGAAAGGCGGTGCCACGATGGGCGATTTCAAACAGGCCGGGTTTGGCAGTGTCGGCGCCGGTGAAGGAGCCTTTCTCGAAACCGAATAATTCACTTTCGATCAGATTATCCGGCAGACTGCCGCAGTTAATCGGAACGAAATTCTCGAATTTGCGTCTGGAGGTGTAGTGTATATGTTTCGCCACCAGTTCTTTGCCCGTACCCGAAGCGCCGCGTATGAGCACATTGGTCTCATTTTGCGCGCATTGATCGATTTGTTGTTGCAGGTTTTTTAGGGAGGTGGAATGGCCGATGATGGGATTGCGGGAGAGAATGTCCTGGACACTCTGCTGCAATTTATGGGTCGACTTGACCCGTTCCAGTTCTATGCGCCGTTTTTCAGCCGCGTTGAAAATACTGAGAATAAAATCGGTCGGCTGGTAGATATATTCATCGATATCGCCCGGATATTTGGTGCAGTACCACATGGCGCCCGCTTCCAGGAGTCTGTTGGCGAAATCATAATCGGAAACATTGATGGTCATTTTCGTCACCACAATAATCTGCAGCGTCGCATCCAGTTCTTTGATTTTGCTGATGAGCCGCTCGCCCATAAGCCCGCCGGCGATCTGGTAATCCATGATGATGACATCATAGCTCTGTGCATTTTTTTTCAGGAGGTCGATGGCGGCCTGACCGGTGGCTGCAACATCTTTGATGGAAATGCGGCCGCGAAAAGGCTCGATGGTGTTGCGGATGCGTCGGACGTCATAGTCCTCATCTTCAATCAGCAGGATTCGAATATTAACAAGGTTGATCATAAAGCCCTCTGCCGCTCATGTTAAAACAGGTATTTGAAGGGTAAATCGACAACCGCCTTCCGGCAGGTTCTCGACGTCCATTTTCCAACCACACCGTTGCACGGCGATCTCATAGGCGATGTAACAGCCATAACCTGCGTTCTGACTGTCCGTTTTGGTCGAAGTGTTCTCCAGAAAAATCTTTTTGATCCCCTTTTCATAAACTCGCAACAGGTCCGGATGGATGCCTTTGCCGTTATCGCCGATGGTGAGAGTGATCAGCCTTTGTCCGGCATTGTAATGCGTGTGAAGGGTGATGAGCAGGCGTTCGTCCCCGCCGTGCTCCAGGCTGTTCTGGATCAGCGGCTCAATGATCTCCCAGATGACGAATTCGTTCACCTGCAAGGAGGGCAACCCCTCCGCCAGATCGAGATGAAATTGTACGAGTTCGGTGGTTGAAGAGGTGCGTTTAAAAATATTATCCACAATGAACCGGATCACCTGATTTAGATCTGTGTTGAAGAGAGGATTGCGAATGGCATGCAGGGGTGGTTCATACCATTTCATATCGTAAATCACCCGTGATATAAAGTTGGCATATTTCGTCACCCTGAATTTAAAATCATCGATGTTTTTACGACTCAGACTGCGCAAATCTTCCTTGATGAAACCCATCACTTTTTCAGCTTTATGATGGGTGTGATAGATTCTTTTGGTGAACAAGGATTCTTTCTGATGCTGAATAAAGGCTTTGAGTTGTATTTCGCGTTCTCGATAGAGGAGCGATTGCACCTCATCCCGTTCTTTCAGCGTGTAAGAAGAGATATAGACCATGGCCAGAAGTCCGATGACGATGAGGGCCATGAAGATCAGGGTCAATTCGTTATAGCTGGTGATGATCTCGTCGGTGATAAAACTGAAATCGGGCTTGTTTCTCATATAGACCGCGCCCATGAATTCTCCCCGGGGTACAAACGGCACGAAAATGTGGAAAATCTGACGGTCTTCCACTTCGGCATATATTTGTTCGCTGGAGCGGATTTCCTCCTGGTGGGCGCTGTAGATGCGAATCGCATCTTCATGCGACCGTTCGGCAGGCGACAGGTCGTGACGGTGTTCGAGCAGATATTCATATAATGCCTGGCCGTTATCGATGGCCGTCACTTTATCATCTATAGTAACCAGCACACACAGATCTTCGACGTGCCGCTGCAGGATTTGCTGGGTCAGAATGATGTTGAACGCCTGTACCATGCGCCGCTGATCTTGCTCGTGCGTAATCGCCTGCGGCGCGGTTGTCTCCAATAATAATTCCAGCGAGGTTGCCGCCAGGGCGGCCAATTTTTCAGCCGAGTCGAATTGATACCATTCCTGCGTCTTTAGGAGAAAATTGCTCAATGATATTTTATGCACAAAGGTGATGGAAATCTGAAAGAAAAGCAGGATCACCAGCAGGACGAGCACGTGGCGCAGCTGGAAATGATATTGTCGTATTTTATCAAATAGCTTCATCTGCCGTTGATCTCCAGCTGATTGGAAATTGCCCCGGGTAAAAAATGGTCCCTCAAAGCTTCCAACGAGCCGACAGTACGGGTTGCACAACAAATATCATTTATTACGGCAACGCTGCCGGGTTGTTTTAATTCGATCTTGATCAAATAAATAATCCTATGGTTTGTAGTGTGACGTTATGCGTTGTTGTGCCAGTGCCAGGGCTTCCTCAACGCTCGTGCCGTTTTTGATAGCCAGATGCAGCGAATAGGTGATGATATCGGATATCCGCGTATAGTCGGCTGCTGCCGGTCGGTGTACGCCATGAGCCAGCAGGCTGCGAAGATATTTTAGGTCCGGATATTTTTTGCATAAAGCCGAATCTTCATAGACCAGTTTGTTGGTGGGGAGGTACCCCATGACCTCATAGAGGATTTTCTGTGAATGTTGGGTGGATACAAATTTTAGGAATTCGATCGCCTGGTGTTTTTTGGTTGAATATTTGGATACCATAAGATTCCAGCCGCCGAAAACCGCGGTGGGCCTACCGTCTTTAAAATGAGGCATGGCCGCTACGCCGATATTTTTAACTTTATCAGGATAGTCGGCGCGATAGATTTCCAGATTCCCCGGCCATCCTCTAAAAAACAGGGCGTCCTGATCTAATGCATAGACGTATAAATCCACTTCTTTAAAGCGGGTGATGATCATGGGCGATAGACGATATTTGTTAACCAGGTCTACCATCAGTTTAAGGGCCTGATACGCTGCCGGGGTGCTCAGGTTGATCGTTTCCCCGTTTGCTGCAGGTTGATGCTGGCTGGCGAGGTTTTCAATAAAACTGCACATCAGGCCTTCATACGGTTCCGCCGGAAAGAGGTAGAAGGGGAGGTTCAGATGGGCCATGCGCCGCCCCAGGGCGATGAATTCCTCCCAGGTCATGGATGTTTGCAGACGTTTCTCCAGCTGCTCTGCATCCGGCAGTTTATTCAGTATGTCGCGGCGATAGAATAAAATACCGATATCGATGTAAAGCGGCAGGCCGACGAGCTGGTTATCATACAGGCAGGATGTAATCGCATATTCGAGTAACTGATCGCGTTCTTCCTGTTGAAAATAGGCGTCGAGGGGTTCGGCCCATTTGGCAAAACGATCAACCCAGATCAAATCGACGGCGAAAACGTCGAGCTTGTTGCTTTTGCTGCGCAGCGCCCGTGTCAGGAGCTCCTTGCGCTCGTTGGTGCTGAATTTCTGGAACGGCAGATTAACGGGTACTACTTCTATTCGGCCGCGATTGAGCGCATTGAATTCGTCGACAAGCCGAGCATGCGCGGGGGAGATGTTATCCGCAAAGTATAATTGCTCGATCTTAAAATCTCTTCGATGCATTTTGGGATTGAGGCCAATCCAGATAAAAAATCCCAGCGCCAGCAAGACCAAGGCAAACACAAAAAAGTAGTTACGCCGCAGCCATATCCATATCCAATGCAAGACGTCCAACTTGAATATCCTCCGCAGTGGTCATTATATCGGGGAAAGACCTATCTATATCATGATCAAAACCCGGATTCGGTGTTAATCCGCGTTCTGAACTAAAGATATGCCGCCCACCGGGTTCATTAATTTATAAGCACCAAATCGGGATCAAGAATCTTTTTGCTTTTAAAATAGTATTAATTAATTTAAATTCAAGTGGAAAATATCTTTTTTTCGCGATGGTGGACACCGATTCGGTGTAAATCAGTATTTTCGGTAATCCCGTGGGTGGCGCCACATTGCTTGCTTTTGCCAGGTTACACTTAATCCGGGGTTCAGCCGCAATCAAAAAATATCTATGTTAATAAGAGTATGCAGATGAGATCAAAAAAAATAAGCACCCGTAAAGGCGACGACGGCAGCACCGGGCTGTTGAACGGCCGTCGTGTGGATAAATGCGATCCGCGGCCCGAAGCCTATGGAACTCTGGATGAGGCGCACGCCTTCATCGGCCTGGCGCGGGCGAAATCGACTGTTGATGAGGTGCGCGCCAGTCTGCTTTTAAT
>JAFGSU010000408.1 GCA_016934435.1 Candidatus Zhuqueibacterota bacterium
AAGTACAATAACAGCCGCCGAAATGGTGTTACGGCTGCGTCTGCCTTCCCATACCTCTTCCGGGCCATCTGCCGGCGCCGGGTCCCATGCGTTTGCCCGCCCACACCGGAAAGCCGCAGGCATCGCGGATGACGATCTCCGCACCCTGATAATTCATCGTGCGCACGATCAGCAGCGGCTGATTGTTGTGGGTCACCTGCGAGCCCGTGACCGTCAACTCGGCATCCTTTTGCAAAGTGATGTTTTCTCTGCTTAAATACCACTGCGGCGCTACATAGAGCTTGATCACTTTGTCCTCTGTTGCCAAATCAACCAGAGCCGCCGGAAATCGACCGTACCCTGAATCCGCAACAAGCACAGCGATCATTTTCCCTGTAACCGTCGCCTCTGTCCCCGGATTGTACAGTCTGGTTATTTCGCTCTGGTTAAATCCCCTGCCGCGCTGCGGAAATACACTGCTAACAGCGAACATCAGGACGAACAGGGCCATGGACCATCTGGTTATGAACTTCATTGTATCTCTCCTATGGCGTTAAGAAACAAATTCACGATAATATGATCATAATCGCCGTCTCTTTTAAGGACATGCCGGGGATTGCTTCGTTTCACGGCATATACTGTTCTTATAAATACACTGTTCCTCCACTAAGGACATGGCGGGGATTGCTTCGCTCCATGGCGGCTGCTGTTCTTTTTCATGCCCTGTTCCTTCGCTCGCAATGACATTCTTTTTTTTATCCTTTCGGGAATAATGGCAGTTTTGCCATACCCAACTCGCAATGACAGTCTTTTTTGTGTCCTTTCGGGAATCATGGGAATTTTGCCATACCCAACTCGCAATGACATCGTTGTATCATATCCCCATAAGCGGAGTGCAAAATACGTTAAGGAGAAAAACTTGAATCCTACCAATCACAGCCATTCATTTATCAACGCAATCCTCTTCCTACAGTATGGTCAATCATACGCCAGCCGGGTTTGCTCATCCGTCAGGGTCGGCCGGATGAGTTCCCGCCATTGCGGCGATTCCCACGTTTTCAGCTTTGAATGGATTTTCAGATATTTCTCGGGAATCGGATGAGTGCCCACCACGACACGGACTTTGTATTGCGCTTCAATAAAGTCTTGAAAATACTCTAAATAGGGACACGGCGGATACCCCACAACCAGACCGGTGGCCAGGTGAATGACCTGAGCGCCGTTTTTGACCATCTCTTCGGGCGCGTATTCGACGTTGCCGCCCGGACAACCATCGCAGGTCGTATAGCCGACCAATTCGACTTGCTGATCTTTGTAGATGCTGAAAGCGCCTTCCCGATTGCGCATTGAACGAAGACATTTGCCGCCGGCGCAGGTGCGATAGCGATCACAGATGATAATGCCGATTTTGATTGTGTCTCTCATGAACGATCCTCCCATCCTGATAACCCTGATTTATAGCCGACATGCCAATTGATAGCCACTCTCAATGGCATCTTTAAGTTTCGCCATCCGTCTGGGGATAGCGCCGCCATTTTCGCACGGCTTTTTTCTCCTATCTTTGTTATGAAGATAGCGTCGCCATTCTATGCCCCATTCAATTTCGCAAGCTCTTCCAGCGTCTTCTCCGCAATCATTTTCTGTCTCTTGAAATGATTGATCATCCGGTTGAGGCATTTCGCTTTTTCCCCTTCATCCCTAAGATGGTATGCGCACAGTTCCATATTTTTTAGGGTTTGTTCCACATTCATCGCAATAATCTCAGATACCTTTTCGCTATCATGCTTAATCGCATCCTGCGGGCACACATCGTGACAAACCCCACAACGAATGCATCCCTCCATAATTATTTCGGCCTGTTCCTTTTCAAGTAAGATGGTATCTACCGGACAATCCGCAACGCAGATTCCGCAGCCGTCACACGCTTCAACATTAACCCAGGGCATGATATCACCTCTCCAAGTAATCGGTATCATTCTTAAAAATAAAACCTAATCCAAATCTCTATTTTGCTTTTAAAAGGCTTGTTGCCGTATTCAGTATCGTTTCCACCGAAGAAAAAAAACGGCCACAGCAAAAACTCGAAATTGGTATACGGCCTGTAACTTAATTGCGGCGAAATAAGATAGCTGTGATCTGAAAGATTGTAAATCGTGAATAACGAAACGGATGAATAAAGCCAGGCAAAGGGTTCAGGTTGCATCAGTTTCACATAGAGGTAATCCCGCATGAGTGTTTTTGAGCGAAAAATGATGGACATGTTCCCTTTGGCGGCGTCTACCATTTCCGCGCGGTTGCTCTCGACGCTGTTGCGCAAATACTGCAGGTAAGCTCTGAATTCGTTCTCCGACAGTCCGCTGTTGTTGTGATAATATTCGGCGATGAGGGTCGTATTCAATCGATTGAGATATCGCAGACCTATCAGGTACGAACCGCCGTCCATTTTACATGATGTAATTAAATCGTCAGCTGCAACATATTTCTTTTCATCCTGCGCATAACTGAACTCTCCGTGTATTTCCAGATTTTCCCGCAGATTGGTTGAAAAATCCAGCCCCAGCCGGCGGGGAGCATCTTTTCTGAATGTAGCCATGAAATCGAGGTCGATATTTTTGATCAGAAAATATAACTTTACCGCAGCGCCAATATGCTCCGCGGATGCAAATCTGTCATTACGATCCGCCTCGGGCGGCAGCAGCATGGCCCCCAGAGACCAGTTTTGCAAAATCCTTGAATCATAGCTCCTGTTGTAGTTCAAATAAACGGATGGTTTGCCCGCCAGCGCCAGGTCGGGATTTTCGGGGTCCTTTTCGGCATTCACATAGCCGACGGGATTAAAGGCATAGCCTTTGCCCCAGTTGAAACGCTGTTTGCCGATGCTCATACTCAGGCGCGGGGAAACGTTGAGACTGCCGTACAATTCAAAAAAAGAAGGCGACAGAGGCTCCTCTTTTGCGTATTGGTAAAAGGTCTTTATAAAAAAACCGACCTGCTTGTGGCGATAGACGCCATTTAAATAAAAATCAAGCCGGTATTGCGAAAGATAATCATCCTTCTCAGGTACATCATAAAACTGTACGGCGTAAAATGGCGATGATCTCTGAGCTCGCAGTAACCCCCATTTGGCATCGAGGTTGCCGTTGAATTCAATTTTGGCCTCTTCTTCTTCAGGAATATCGAAATCATACTCCTGCGAGAAGGAACGCGTGAAATAGAAAATACAGAGCACCGCCAGAACAATATGGCTGAAAAGCCTCATCGCAACTCGCCCAATCGTGATAAATATTCAAGGGTGAACACTTCGTCGGGAAATTTGCGAAGCTTCATGTTGGAATAAATCATCATGGAACGATAGCCTCTATAGAGCGGGCTGGTCGTTTCGATCACTGCAGGCCGCAGGATGCCATCGCCGAAATTTTTGATGTTTTTGAATTCCAGTATTTTTATCAGCGTCCCCGAAGCCGCATAGCATTCGACTTTGGTGACCATGGTGCTTTTCCTGTCCACCCACATTTTTAATTTATCATAGGCAACGGTGCGGGTTTTTGCCTTTAAATCCAGGATGTATTCAGATGGCGTTTGTTGCAAAATGGCTGCGTCATATTCTACCGAATAGTCGAGCCGCATAATATCCGCATTATTGAAAACGCCGCCCACCACCGACTGCAGGCTGGTGATGCGAATCGGTTTTCCGACATTGGGAATATAGAGCCACATATTATCTCCCAGGCGCAGCGTCGCCCGTCCTTTTTCACTGGCCGGTGAGACGTATAACATGGCCATTTTGTCTTTGCCTTTTTTCACCGTAAAAAAAATAAATTCCTTTTTGCTGCCGTCGGGTTCTTCGTTGATCAGTTTTCGATAGGATTCGAAGGAGAGCGGCATCAAATTTTCATCCACCTTTTTGAGAATCTCATTTGCCCGGATATCAGTCGCAACTCGCTCCTGACCCCAGCCGGGCGTCCAGAACAATAAAAAGGTTAAAAAATATACATATCTATTTTTGTGCATTCTCGCTCCGCTTGTCTTTTAAAAAGGCTTGCACAACTTTAACAGCAATACCCTTGCGTACGTGATATTGAATTCGGTTTGCTTTCAACTGGTTTTGCATTTTATTGCCGAACTTGCCGGCGATCACGGTTGTGCAGGATTCTTTCAGAAGAAGATCGACCACGCCGGCACTGGCGCGACGTCCGCGACTCTGGGCCGGATTTTTAATGGATTTCAAGAAAATGCCATTTTCATCAAAGATGAGATAATAGGGCGCTCTCCCTGCGGTCATACTTATCTCAGCATGGGCGCTATCCCCGACCGCGGCGACGGCGATTCTATCGGATGATTTCGTGTCGTCCGCCATGGAATTATCGGTCAGACACAGGCTTTGCTGAACCTGAAAAGCGCCTAAAATGAAAAAAAGGCCAATCGTCGCAATTTTTTTCATCATTTTTCATTCTCCTCATACATGTCGTAAAGCATCCACCGGCTGCATTTTCGATGCCTTTAACGCCGGCTGCAGACTGGAAATGACGGCGATTACTATGACGATCAGGGATACCGATAACAATTCCGATGTAGAGATAGAAGTTTCCAGCAGAATGTTTTTCATTCTCCCAAATGAAAAACGGAATTTAGCGATATTGATGCCAAACAGCACCAGTACACCGATGATATTGCCGACGATGGCGCTGATAACGGCCAGTGAAAACCCCTCCGCCATGAACAGCCATAATATCTTCGACGGCAGGGTGCCGATGGCCGAAATAGTGCCGATTTCGCTGACGCGCTCATACACCGACATCATCATCACGTTTAAAATGCTGACGAGCACAATCGCGATGAGCACAATCTTGACCGTAATGATCAACAAATCGACAATGGTGGCGATGGTTGAAAACGGCGAAAGGTCGGCCCAGGTGTGCAGTTCGAACGCGGGCCTGTCCTGCTTATTTTTAAATGGCGACAGGGCATCATGCAGCATCTTGTGGGCGCCCCCCAGTTCCTCGGGATTTTTCAGCCTAATTGCCACCTCATTAATTTCATCCCCGTAGATGCGCAGCAGAACCCTGGCGTCGTCGATGTGAATAAAGCCGTCTCGCCCCGATGGTCCCAGTAGCCCTTCGATCACATGCGAAACGGTCAGGCTCAATCCATTCACCGAACCATCTTTATTATTGGCCACCAGAACCACCTCATCGCCCGAGTTGAGTTTCAAGCCTTTGGACAGATTTTCCGGTATGATGATCCTGCCCGGTTCGATAAATGTATCCGGATCAGGAACCTCTCCGATGATTCTGTCAATCAGTCGAGGACAGGCAGCGTGCTCCATCTGCGGCTCAACGGCTGTCAGACGGATATTGGTGGTTTCGACAAAATTGCTGATCATGGCGCCAAATTTGATGCGATATGAATACGCCTCGATCACGTCGCGGTGTTGTTCAAATAGCTGATCCAGTTTCCGGATGCCTTTTTCATCGATGTTGAGATGCAGCGGCAGATTATCGATGGAGCTGACATA
>JAFGSU010000409.1 GCA_016934435.1 Candidatus Zhuqueibacterota bacterium
AATTTACAGGTTGGAAATTAAACTGAATTATGGTGAAATGATGAAAAATATTATGTTTCTTTTATCGCTATTGTTTTTGATATCCGTCGCCGGTCCCTCTTCGGCGCAGGATTCAACCTCAACCAAACGCACGGTCGCGGTGTTGTATTTCGATAACAACAGTCTAACCAAGAAAGAAGAGATGGAACCTCTGCGCAAGGGTTTGGCCGATATGTTGATCACCGAGCTGAGCAAGGTGAATCAATTTCAGGTTGTGGAGCGGGCTCATTTGCAGCAAATCCTCGAGGAAATGAGTCTGGGCCAGTCCGGCGCGCTGGATAATAATACGGCACAGCAGGTGGGTCAGATGCTGGGCGCAAAAAATCTGATTCTCGGTTCTTACATGATGATGTTTGACGGCAAGCTGCGCATCGACGTCAGGCTGGTCGAGACCGAAACCGGTATTACCCTGAAGGCGGAGGAGGAAACAGACTCGCCGAAAAACCTGTCGGCCATGGTCGATAAGTTGGTTCAGAAGAGCTTGAACAGTATGAACGTCCGGCTCAACAAAAATGAAAGCAAGATGTTGGGCCAGAAGGACAATAAAAATTTCGATGCGGCGCTCTATTTCGCTCGCGGCCTTGAATATGAAGACGCCAAGGATTTTGAAAACGCCCGTAAAATGTATGTCAAGGCTCTGAAAGCAAATCCGAAATTTATCCGTGCCAAGACTCGTCTTCGGAATCTCCCAAGACGACCGAACAATAGATAATATCCCGATATCCGTGTCGGGCGATGAGCGGTGCAAGTTTCAGCTCATCGAAAAGGTATTGGAACCAATGCTTAAACACCGAATCGGTGAAAGAAAAAAGCAGTAAAAAAATCATCATCTTTTGAGGCAACTATGGGCAGACACTTTTTGTTCAGCATCGGTGTTCTTGCGCTGGTGTTCATCTACGGTTGTGCGCCTTCCACGTATTACTCCCGCGGTCATACTTTATTAGAAAAGCAGGACTATCCGGGAGCCATCAGCCAACTAAAATTAGCCATTGCCGAAGATTATCGTAATATAGATGCCGTTCGGGATCTGGGTGTTGCGGTCTATCATACCGGCAAATTGAATTTAGCTCAGGGTTTTTTACGACTGGCTTTGAGCCGCCATCCCAATGATCCCATGGCCAACTATTATCTTGGCGTGGTCTATGAAGACCGCGGCTTAATCGCCGATGCCATCAAACAATACAGCCGCTATACTGAACTCAGCCCGTTCAGCGATTTGCGTAAAACCATCGAGGGGCGGTTATTGGTCCTCATCCGCCGTCAGATGAAGGAGCAGATCGAGACCCTGTTAGCGCAGGAACAGGCTCTCGATGTTTCGCAGGTTGCGGCCAATTCCGTGGCGGTTTTATATTTTGCCAATCTGTCGCAGAATCCTGAATGGATGCCGCTGCAGAAAGGTTTGACCGACATGGTGATTACCGATCTTGCCCAGGTGCAAAATCTCACCGTGGTGGAGCGAGCCCGGCTGCAGATGCTTATCGATGAGATGGGACTGGGCATGAGCGGTCTGGTGAAAGAGGAGACGGCGCCGCGCATGGGTAAACTGCTTGGCGCCGCGCGCGTGGTACAGGGGTCGTTTACCGGCGCCAGCGCCGAAAATGTGCGCATCGACGCCAGTCTGGCCGACATTCGCACCGGACAGGCGGTGGCGGCCGATAAAATAGCCGGCTCTTTGGAGCAATTTTATCAGCTGGAAAAGGACCTGGTTTTCAATATCATCGACGCGCTGGGTGTAAAATTATCCCGTGAGGAACGAGAAGCCATCCAGCAGGTGCCGACCAAGAACTTGCTGGCCTTTATGGCTTTTTGTCGCGGTCTGGATTACGAGGATAAAGGCCAATGGGATCTGGCGCGGAACGAATTCAAGGCCGCCGTCAACTTTGATCCCGGTTTCAGCAAAGCGCAGAGCGGTTTGCAGCGCGTACAGGCCTTTGCCGATTTTAGTGCCAAACCCGTTACGCCGCCGGCCACGGCGTTTGCAGCAGCGGAGCGGGAAGCCACCACCCTGGCGGCAACCGACAAACCGCCCGTGACGCCGGGCCGACCGGCGACACTGGATTTGATGTCGCGAACCGCGGCAAACGTCACACCGGGTTTTTACCCGGGACTGGATTCGCGTAAACCCACGGCCGAAACCGGTACCGCTTCCTATGGCGCCGCCAATATTGATATCAAAATACGATTGCCGATAAAATATTGAATCCAACGTCATAATCACAATGCATGGTAATTCAAGCAAAAAAACTGGCACCGATCAAATTTGAAGTAGGTGAACAAATGACACGAAAACGCAGCATTGTTCTTGCAACCTGGTTGGCTTTGTTTGTTGTAAACGCTCTTTTTGCGCAAGGAGGCATCATCGAGCGTGAGCGCGACCGTTTGGCCATGCCCACGCTATATTTCCAATACTGGAAGGTCGAAGACTCTAAAATATATCAGTTCTCCCTGCCCCTTACGCTGATCTATCCGGTGAACGATCGATTGCAAATAAATCTGTTCACGTCTCCGGCTCACAGCTCGATCCAGAACGGCACATCGGTGTCGCTCTCCGGATTGTCCGATACCCGGCTCAACGGCAGCTACCTTTTTAGCAGTGAAAAAGTGCTGGCGACGTTTGGTATTAATCTGCCGAGCGGTAA
>JAFGSU010000035.1 GCA_016934435.1 Candidatus Zhuqueibacterota bacterium
GATCGTATCCCGTCCCTGCGGAATCGCCTGGTGGAGCAGGACCTGAAGCAGCTGGAAGACTGGTTGCATCCTCTTGAGGCGCGCCTGCAGCTGCCGGATAAATTCGTCCTCTATGGCGGCACCGAGGTATCGGCTTTGCTGGATGTGGCGCGCGCCGTGGTGCGGCGGGCGGAACGGCGCGTCGTGGCGCTGCATCGACAGGAACCGCTCCAGAATGCGGTGATCGTTCCCTATGTGAACCGTCTTTCGGATGCGCTGTTCATTTTAGCGCGGTTTGAAGAATTTACCCACAAGGTACCGATCCAGCATCCGCGAAATGCTTGATACGATGGGATACAAAATGAAATCGACTTTAAACAAGTCGTAAAATAACCATTGATGGCATAATAGGCGCTAACACACGTGTTCATCTGAACGGAACAGCCTTTCATCTATTAAAATTTTCAGAGATTGAACGGCTTGTTGTTCGTCTTTAGCTCCTTTTTATGATGTTAATATCCAAACACCTTCGGCAGCACCAGGGTAATCCACGGAATATAAGTCACCAGCATCAAAACTAAAACCATTACGATATAAAAAGGAATCAAAGCCCGCGACATGCTGGCGATATTGGTATTGCCGATGCCGCATCCGACGAACAGCACCGAACCGACTGGCGGTGTGCACAGCCCGATGCACAGATTCAGAACCATCATAATGCCGAAATGAAGCGGCGTTAAACCGAGCTGTACGACTACCGGCAGGAAGATGGGGGTGAAAATCAGCACCGCCGGCGTCATATCCATAAAGGTGCCGACAATCAGCAATAAAATATTGATGATCAGAAGAATGACGAATTTGTTGTTAGTCAGGCCAATGAGGGTGGCGCTGATATCCTGGGGGATATTTTCATACGACAGAATCCAGGACATGGCGGACGAAGTGCCGATCAGCAGCATGACGATGGCCGTGGTTTCGACGGTCTTGAGCAAAATCTGCGGCAATTCTTTGACCTTCACCTCCCGATAGACCCCCACGGAAAGCAGCAAGGAATAGAGTACGGCTACGGCGCTGGCTTCGGTGGCGGTGAAATAACCGGCGATAATTCCGCCGATCACAATGACCACCAGCAGCAGACTGGGGATGGCATCTAAAAGTTTTTTGACACCATCCACGAATCCGACGCGATCGCCGACGGGATATTTTCGCATCATGGCAATGACGGCTGCTACGATTACGAGTCCCAAGCCTAACAGAATACCCGGCAGATAGCCGGCGATGAACAGGGCCGCAATGGAGACGCCGCCGCTGGCCAATGAGTAGACGATCAACACATTGGAGGGTGGAATCAGCAAACCGGTGGTCGAACCGGTGACGGTGATGGCTGTATTGAAATTTTTATCATATCCCTCCTTGTTCATGGTCGGAATCATAAAGCCGCCGATGGCGGAAGTAGCGGCAACAGCCGATCCGGAAATGGCGCCGAAAAACATGCACGCCAGCACATTGACATAGGCCAGGCCGCCGGGCAGCATGCCGACCATCACTTTGGCAAAATCGATCAGACGCCGCGCGATGCCGCCTTTACCCATGAGCTGCCCCGAGAGGATGAAGAACGGTATGGCGAGCAGCGCAAAGCTGTTGATGCCGGTGGCCATACGCTGGGCCACGGTGGTGACCGCGGGTTCGGGCGAAATGGTGAACAGCATGGTGAGAATGGTGGCGATGCCGATGCTGAATGCGATCGGCACGTTCATCGCCAAAAGAATGATAAAACTTACGATCAGAACGAGGACGGAAATATCCATTTCGTAAACTCCTTAGAGTTGTTAATAAATATATGGTGCGGCTAATCAACCGCACTAACCTTATGTTCATCTTTTTCAATCGACTCGACCCGTATGGCTTCGATTATAAAGTGCACGGCATAATATATGATCAATACACCTGCCATCGGTATGACCAGATAGATATAGCCCATCTCGATCCCCAATGCTGGGGAAAGTTGCTTCAAGGTAAAGGTTATGTTCACCAGTCGCAATCCGCCGAGCACCATGACGAACAGGGCGAACGTCAATACGATGAGGTTGATCGACACTTCGACGAGCTTTTTCTTAAAACCGGTGAGTTTGTAGGTCAGCACATCGATGCCCAGATGCGCTCTGGTGTAATAGGCGTAACTGGCGCCGAGGAGTCCGATCCAGATCAGCAGAAAACCGGCCAGTTCTTCGGTGAAGGAGCTGGGATTTTTCAAAATGAAGCGGGTTAGCACCTGCCAGGTTACATCCAGAACCATTAAAGCCATCAAAGTCGTCAGAATGATGCCGAGGATTTTACTGATGATCGTCGTGATCTTGCGCATGGGAATGCCTCTTTTAGTTTATTGTCTGTATTTCCTGGATGAGATCGTAAATCGGTGTTCCTTGATAGGAAGCGTGCATGTCTCGAACAGCCTGGCGAAAGGGCGTTTTATCCGGATAGAAAACCTGAACCCCTGCTTTTTGCACCTCGCGCAGGGCTTCATCGGATGATTCTTGCCACAGGATTTTTTGTTGTTGCACGGATTCATCCACTGCATCCTGCAGCCACTGTTGTTCCTGCGCAGTCAGATCATTCCAGACGACGGTACTCATGAGCAGAATATCGGGCACGGCCGTATGTTCATCCAGGCTGTAATATTTGCACACTTCATAATGTCGCGACAGATAAAAACTGGGGGGATTATTTTCGGCGCCGTCGACCACGCCCTGCTGCAGCGCGGTATACAGTTCGCCCCAGGGGATCGGGGTGGGCGAACCGCCCAGGGCTTGCACCATGGCGAAGGAAGTCAGGCTTTTCATCACCCTGATCTTCAGGCCGTTGAGATCGGAGGGAGTGTTGATGGGAATATCTTTGGTGTAAAAGCTGCGACTGCCGGCGTCATAATAACACATGCCCCTGAGGAAGAATTTCTCCCCGGCCAGCAGCAGGCGTTTACCGATTTCGCTGTTAAGGATTTTCCATCGATGATCGTCATCGCGAAATACATAGGGGATGCCGAATATTTTCATCTCCGGCACAAAGGCTTCGAGGGGCGCGGTGGATACTTTGGTCATGGCCAGGCTGCCGATCTGCAACAACTCGATCAGGTCACGTTCCTGCCCCAGCTGGCCGCTGGGATAGATATCGACCCGCATTTTGCCCGCCGAATACTCTCTCACTTTCTCCGCCATGAAGACCATGCCCTGGTGCACCGGGTGACTCGGATCGAGCACATGCGCCAGTTTGATGACGCGAATCCGGCTGTCGGATTGGCAGCCTGAAAATATCACGATGAGAACAAGTCCGAAAATATATTTTTTCATCCCTATTATCCTCTGGTTGAAGAAATGGCAAAATGATTTATCGGTATAATTTTTTCGCTTCGCCATAGTCTTATCACCAATCTTTTCCCCGAAATTTTTCCGGCATCGGCAACGACACGGTCCGCGACGGCATCTCCGGATAAATCGGATAGCCGATGTTTTTTGCCAGATCGCCTATCTCCACCGGTTTGCCGGTCTTGAAACAATGATTGGCAGCCGCGCCTATCAGGATCGAATATGCGCCCGATCTCTGGTCTGCGGTACGGAGGTATTTATCCTGTCGTTTTTCCGGTAGAAACAGATCATCCAATAACGCCTTGTCGCCGCCGCCATGTCCGCCTTTAGCTGACCAGGGCTCGAAATTCTGCGCCGAACCCCGCAGGGGTATAAACCGGGTTGTGAGCCCACCCTGCTTGATGCCGCCCTGAACTTGATCGGTTCCGCTGATATAGATTTTTTCTTCGGCGCGATGCTCCAACCGCCCTTTGGTGCCGTTAAAGGCAATATCATAGCCCTCCCAGGCGTTAAAGGCATTGAGGGAGTAGCACAGGGTGACATGGTTGTCGTATTTGACCAGCACATTCATGGTGTCTTCGATATCAATCTCGGGCCGAAACACGCATCGATCGCGGAAGTAGCCGTCGTAATGCTCGTTATCCAGATAAAGTTCTACGAAGGCCTTTTCCGCCGCCAGATCCAGCTCGAATCCGCATTTGGCTTTTTCCGGACAGGTGCGGCAACGCTCATGATGGCTGTTGAGCCCGATGCGTTTTGCCATCTCCGGTGTGTAAAATTCTCGCTTGCCGTTGGCATAAACAGAGACCGGAACAGCCGATAGCCACCAGTTGACCAGGTCGAAGTGATGGGTGGCTTTATGCACCATCAGTCCGCCGGAGTACTTTTTCTGGCTGTGCCAGCGGCGAAAATAGTCGGCGCCGTGGATAGTGTTGAGCATCCAGTGAAAATCGACGGAAAGAATTTCGCCGATGATGCCGCTCATCAGCAGGTCTTTAATCTGTGCCCGTGGCGGCGAATAGCGATAGTTAAAGGTTACGGTGCATCTTTTGCCGGTCTTTTTCTGAGTGTTGATAATGGCCTGACATTTCTTTGCGTCGATGGTCATGGGTTTTTCGGTGATCACATCGCAGCCCAGTTCCATGGCGCGGATGATGTACTGGTGATGAAAGCCGTCCACTGTGGTTACAACAACCCGATCTGGCCTGGTGGTAGCGATCATCGCATCAAAGTCATGCGCTTCGAATCCAGGGACACTTTTGCCGCTGTTCTTTTCTGAACGCTGCTGCGCCACTTTTACTCTGCCGGGATTAATGTCGCAGAGGCCGACCAGCTCGCAATAGTCCGCATACCCTTTCTGTATTGCATCCTGATACATGCGCGAGCGTCCGCCGGTGCCGACGATGGCGATGCGTTCTCTGCCGCCGAGGC
>JAFGSU010000410.1 GCA_016934435.1 Candidatus Zhuqueibacterota bacterium
CGTCAGATTCTGGAATACCGCCAATTAGCCAAACTCAAATCCACCTATGTGGATGCCCTGCCGCGCCTGATTAATCCGGCTACGGGACGGGTGCATACCTCCTATAATCAGACCGTCACAGCTACCGGTCGGCTGTCATCAAGCGATCCGAACCTGCAAAATATTCCCATCCGCACACCGGTCGGTCGTCGTATTCGCCGCGGTTTTGTCACCTGCGATGGTGAGCATGTATTGCTGGATGCGGATTATTCACAGATCGAGCTGCGTATTATGGCGCATCTCTCCGGTGATCAAAACCTGATCGCCTCTTTTGAGCGCGATGAGGACGTACACGCGCGCACCGCCGCCCTGGTGTTCAAGGTGGATGCCGATCAAGTCACGCCCGAACAACGGCGCAAGGCCAAGGAAGTCAATTTCGGCGTCATGTATGGCATGGGGGTTTATGGCCTGTCGCAGCGGCTGGGCATCTCTACTGAAGAGGCGGAGGGTTTCATTCATACCTATTTTGCCAGTTATCCGGGCGTACAGGAGTTTATGCTCAAGACCGTAGGCGAAGCGCGACAGAAAGGATATGTGACCACGCTGCTGCAGCGCCGACGGTTGCTGCCGGAAATCAGCAGCGATAATCGGCGCATGCGCGATTTTGCCGAACGCACCGCCATCAATACACCCATACAGGGCAGCGCCGCCGACCTCATCAAGGTTGCCATGATCCGTATTCATAAACGCATGATGCGCGAACAGCTTCAATCGAAGATGATTATGCAAGTGCACGATGAACTGGTCTTTGAGGTGCCCCGGCAGGAGATGGAAGCCATGAAAGAGCTGGTGCGTTCAGAGATGGAAGGCGCCATCAAGCTGGATGTACCGGTTAAGGTGGATTTAGCCACGGGGGAAAATTGGTTGCAGGCCAAGGCTTAAAAAATGTGTAAATAGCTGATACAATTTGTCACACCGCGGCTGTTGCAGGTATATTAACGGCCTTTGGCGAGAAAAACAATTAAACTATATAATAATATATAGTTAATTCATTTTTTTTAAATCAAACGGATACCATAAAAATATTCGGCACAATAATTGCATTTAGATTGGATTGAATAAATTCCATCCGTATAGACTGGATCAGCATTATCATCTATCAGGAGCAGGCGGGAAGACGCAGTGCGAACAAATGAAAATTCGAGATTGTATATCCCTATTTCTCTCCGGCAGGTTTGAAAATAGTCCGGCGGCAAATAATGGTAGGGTTGTGGAATTACGAATGAGCAGTGATGCTGCTTTTTTGCGTGTGCTCCGTTCGGCGGTAGACCAGATCTGCGCTCTGGCCGGTTTTTCGAAAATGGACAGCAGCAAGATTGTGTTAGCGGTGGATGAAGCCTGTTCCAACGTCATTCGTCACGCCTATAAAAACAAGCCCGGCAAGCCGATTGTAGTCACCTGCCACATATTACCAACCAAGCTGGAGATAACCCTGACCGATCAGGGGGAGGCGGCGGAAATTTCATCGATCCAGCCGCGCGCACTTGATGATGTCCGGCCGGGGGGTTTGGGAGTACATATTATTCGAACCGTAATGGACGAGGTTCAGTACGAGAACCTCGCCGCTGTTGGAAATCGATTGGTAATGTGCAAATATTTGCCAAAGGAGAATCGTAGTTGAGTGTGGAAATAAGGACGGTGCAGAGAGGGTCGATGGTGTTGGTGGAAGTGTGTGGAGAGGTTGATCTGTACACGTCGCCACAACTTCGAGCTGAGATTCTGAAAATGGCTGCCGGGAAAAACCTGTCGCTGATGGTCAATCTCGAATGTGTAACCTACATGGATAGTTCCGGTGTCGCCACGCTGGTCGAGGCGTTACAGCACGTCAATCGTAATGGCGGCCGGATGGTATTATTTGGCCTGCAAGCGGAGGTGAAAGAGATATTTGAACTCACCCGGCTCGATAAGGTCTTTGATATTCGCAGCAATTTCGAGACGGCGATGAAATGGGTTACTGCGTGAAGCCTCTGGCGCAAATTACGATTGTGTTTGGTCGGCGCTTACTCACCTTTTTTGTTCACCTGGCACGAATCGCCAAATTTTTCCGCGACACTTTATACTGGTTATTGCTGGCGCCCTGGCGCGGCCGCAGCGTACGATGGGGCGCAACCGTGGTTCAGATGGTGCGGATGGGGGTCGATTCGCTACCCATCGTCGCGGTCATCACCTTTTTTGTCGGGCTGATCATCGCCATGCAGTCGGCCTATCAACTGCAGCGATTCGGCGCTACGATATATGTTGCCGACCTGGTGGGCGTTTCCATCACGCGCGAATTGGGGCCGCTCATCACCGCCATTTTACTCGCCGGACGCAGCGGCTCGGCCATTGCCGCTGAAATCGGCACCATGAAAGTAGGCGAAGAGTTGGACGCCCTCCAGACCATGGCGCTCAATCCGGTTGGATTTTTAGTCGTGCCCCGCACCCTGGCCATGGCAATTGTTTTACCCTGTCTGACTGTTTTAGCCGATCTGTTCGGCAT
The DNA here is from genome assembly GCA_016934435.1 of Candidatus Zhuqueibacterota bacterium. Taxonomy (GTDB): domain Bacteria; phylum Zhuqueibacterota; class Zhuqueibacteria; order Residuimicrobiales; family Residuimicrobiaceae; genus JAFGSU01. The sequence goes on from JAFGSU010000410.1 coordinate 2,519, forward strand.
TCTCGGCGGGCTGGTATTGGGCGCCGTTAGTCTGGATATCCCGGTCATCACCTACATCAATGAAACAACCCAGGCTATTTTATTGAAGGATTTTCTCACCGGCCTAACAAAAAGCGTCATTTTTGCCGTAATCATCGTCCAGGTCGGCGCTTATCAAGGATTCAGCGTCGAAGGCGGCGCCCAGGGCGTCGGCAAAGCAACCACGACCGCAGTGGTGACTTCCATCTTTTTAATCATCCTGGCCGACTTGATTTTCACCGCACTGCTCTTTTCGACCGGCTAATCCATTAAAAAACGCTCCATCGGTTGCTTTTTTGCTATGAAAGAGCTGAATACTGATCAATTTTTATGTGTATGACTCAGATTATCCATTACCTTGTGGGCCTATCAGAATGAGTAAAGCGATCATCCAAATACGAGACCTGCACACCCGCTACGGCGAACATGAAATCCTCAAAGGAATCACGCTCGATATATTCCCCAATGAGACCTTTGTGATACTGGGACGTTCTGGGTGCGGCAAGAGTACGTTGATGCGGCATATGATTGGATTGCAAAAGCCGGATCAGGGCAGCGTTTTCGTCAAAGGCATCGATCTGCTCTCGGCCGGTGAAAAAGAGCGTGAACAGATGTTAAAAAAAATCGGCGTCCTCTTCCAGGGATCGGCTTTGTTTAATTCCATGACCATAGGGGACAACGTCGCCCTGCCCCTGCGGGAGCATACGCGGCTGGAGAAATCCACGGTGGACATTATGACGCGTCTAAAACTCGATCTGGTGGGTCTGAGCGGCTTTGAAACATTCATGCCGGCGCAGCTGTCGGGCGGTATGCGCAAAAGAGCCGCTCTGGCCAGAGCTCTGACAATGGACCCGGACATATTGTTTTGCGATGAACCCTCGGCGGGCCTCGATCCCATCGTCGCCGTAGGAATCGACCATCTCATCCTTAAATTGAAAAAAGCATTCAAAATGACCATCGTTATAGTGACGCATGAACTGGCTTCGGTGTTCCTCATCGCCGATCGCATCGCCCTGCTGCACGACGGCCATGTGGTGTTTCTGGGCGATAAAGCGGCTTTCAAGAAGGACGGCAATCCTGTGGTGCGCCAGTTCATCGAACGCCTGCCAGATAGCGAGCCGTTGGATGGCAGCAAATATTTACAAACCCTGATTGGAGACTCCTTCCATGGAATATAGAGCCAGTGAAATAAAGGCGGGCATATTTGTCGCCTTCAGCATCGTCGTATTTTTATCGTTTCTGTTCGCCATCAAGGGCATCAGCGCCCTGCAGGCCAAAGATGAATATTATGTGCGGTTTAATTATGTCGGCGGCATAGAACAGGGATCGATTGTGCGTCTGGCCGGTGTGCCGGTCGGGCGCGTTCAGTCTTTTTCCATGGTCGACGAAAGCGGCGTGGCAAAAGTTCAGCTGTCATTGCAAATGAAACGGGGAACGCCCATTCGCAGCGACAGCGAAGCATTCATGACCACCATCGGCATTATGGGCAGCTACTATATCGAAATCACAGCCGGCAGCAACCAGGCAAAACGGTTGCCGAGTGGATCGATTATCCGCAGCAAGGATGTAACCGGGTTTGCGCAAATGTCCGGCCCCATCGGCGACGCCACGGTGGAAGCCAGAGAATCGCTGGCAAACCTCAACGACCTTTTAAATGAACAAAACCGGCAAAACGTTTCCGCCATGATCGCGTCGTTGCGCCGGATGACGGATGAAAACGAGGCGGCCATGTCGTCGTTCATGCAGAATTTGAATCATCTGAGCGCCAATCTCAATTCAACCGTGGAAATATTTAACCATTTCATCAGCGTCCACGACACCACCATCCAGAAAAGCCTGCAGCACACCCAGGAGCTGATACTCGAGAGCAGGAATCTGACGTTGCAGCTGCAAAACACCGTGCAGAATTTTGACGCCATGCTGCTGGAAAATCGCGACACGTACCGCCAGACCTGGGACAATTTACATACATTATCGCGAAACCTTGAGGCCTTTAGCCAGAGCATCAAGGAACAACCCTGGAACCTGCTGCGCAAGAACTATCCACCGGAACGTAAACTCGAATAGGAGGTTCCCATGTATAGATGTGTTATGGCCGGCATGCTGTTTTTACTTTTTGCTTGCGGACAGATGCCGCAAACGCATTATTATACGCTGAATGTATCGCCGCCGAAAACCGATGCGGCGGTTTTTCCACACCCGCTCTGGATTAAAAATTTTACCGCGGCAGCGATGTATGATCAGGATTGCCTGCTCTATCGCAGCACACAGCACGAGATCAAGTTTGATCACTATCGCCGCTGGGTGAGCCCGCCGACCGACCTGTTGCAAAGCCAGCTCACCGCCTATTTACGGGCACTCGGCATCTTCAGGCAGGTGTCGCTGATCCTGCCGCGGCAGCAACCCTACTATGTGCTATCGGCTGAAATATTGCAGTTCGAAGAATCAGGCACGAACGACGGCAGAGGTGCCGGCGTTCGCCTGTGGATCGAGCTGAACCGCTCGGATTTGCAGGAAGTTGTATGGCAGGGATACGTCGAAG
>JAFGSU010000036.1 GCA_016934435.1 Candidatus Zhuqueibacterota bacterium
ACTGCTTCGATGATTTCCTCCGCCGCTCGCAGTGGGAACGGCAGTTCGACGGTTACAACCCTGGCACCGCTCAGGCGGGCGACAAATTCCAGGGCGTTATGACAGGCGAAATAGTCCTGATTGGTCGTCAGCAGTTCATCCCCGGGTTTGAATGCAAGCGAGCGCAACACCGTACTCACGCCATGTGTTACATTGGGTACAAAAACCAGATCATCCGCATCCGCATTGACGAATCCGGCTAAAGCCTCTCGATTGACGCGCTGTAATTTCGGCAACTCGAGGACCTGAAACCGCCACGGACCCGACTCCAGACGGCGACTCATCTCTTGTTGAAATTGCAGCACCGGAATAGGGCAGGCGCCGAAAGATCCGTGATTGAGATAATCGATCCCTTCCCGCAGCAGCCAGCAGGCTGCCGGATCGGAAATGACTTGCTTTTTCCCTCTGTGATCGGATTCCATCCCACTCTTTCTATTCATCTTCCAGATTTTGCCAGCTGTTTCGCCCTGCTAAAAGCGGTGAACAGTCGCAGATAAAAATGGTTCGTAAAGTGGGTACATTCACCGGGAAGGGTAAATAATGGCGTTGAAAAACGGGATTCAGGTAAAGCTGGCCGACAAACGCCCAATCGCCACGCGCATGTTGGCGCATCTCTTCTTCAGTCACCGGTAGTTTAAAATTGGCGACGATTAGGTCGGGTTTATGCACGCCTAACGAATAATCATAATCGAATCGATTATGACCCGGCATATTTGCACCCGGAAAAGCAGGCCGGCGCGCCACCTGTCGATCCATCTTGCCCAATACATCCACACCATAACGCTCGGAAAAATAAAAAGCCGAGCCCCCCCAGCAATCTGCCACCTTGCACTCTTTCGGCGTATTCTTTTTTATCAACAAACCGATGCGGATGTTACCGACATCGAAAGGATAGGGCACGACGATATCTTTATAACTCATGGGCGACAACGGCAAAGTTACAAAACAGAGAATGGCAAGGAAGTATCTTTTCATCGGGTTACGAGTGACAGCATCGATGCCATGAAAACCCAGAATAAACAGGAAGGGTAAGATGGGGACTAGAAAGCGGTAGTTGCCAAAGGCATCTCCGCCGGCATAAGCGATGTACAATGCGTATATACCGCAGCCGATCAATATCAGACGAATGGGTTTTTCTCGTGAGCGGATGGCGCCAGAGATTGCAAACAAAAGAAGGAGCCCGTAGTGCCATAAAAATCCCAATGTATAGCCGATACCGGCAGTATATCTGCCTGGCCAGTTGAGAGCCTTCAAATAGGCGGTGTTGGGCAGCCAATCGCCGTAATAGCCGAGCCGGAACAGGATATGGCCGATTGGCAGCAGCAAGGAAATGGCGCTGAACAGAACAACCTTTTTACGATCACTCTGCAATAAAAAGGAAAAAAGGTACAAAAGCCCCGCCGGCAAAAGGCCATCCGAACGCACCATCGGCAGGAGTCCGATTAAAAGATAAGTAATGAGGGTGACCTGCTTTTTTTGCGATTCCGCAATGATGCGCCAGACGAGCGCAACCAGTAAAAGCATAAAGAGCGAGGTCTCAAACCCGGAGATGGACCAGGCCAGTATATTTTTGCTCAGTACAAAACTAATCAGAACAGCCCCAAAAGTCAAATCGCTCACCTTCAACAACTGCATCAGACGCCTGAGCAGCGGCAAGACCGCGATGGTGATCGCCCCATTCGCCAGCAAGATGAACAGGGAAGTTTTAGCCAGAGGAATCGGCAGCAGATGCGGAAGGGCCATAAAAAGCGTCCATAGCAGGGTTGTATATCCCTCCACCCTTTCGCCGGGATTCCAGACCAGTCCGTGTCCTTGCGTTAGGTTGTGCGCATAGCGCATGGAGATCATAGGGTCATCCGCCAACCACCAGTAGCGTTCGCCGGCGATGATGGTGCTGTGGCCGAACAGGATTACCGGCGCACAGATGACCGCTAAAAGCGCCATGGCGATCCATACGGCTCGTTTTTTATTCTTGAAATATTTTTGTATTATTTGCCATCGCGACAGGAGCAGCCATCCCAGGAGAATAATCAATATGCCGCGGAAAATGGCTTCTCCGGCGAGCACGTTCAGACGGCTGAAAAAATGCGGCCCCAGCGCCGTAATTTTAATCAGGGAGGCTGAGCTGCGGAGCAAATTCTGCGCCGGTTCACAGAAGAGCAGAACAATGCCGATTACGAGTGACGTTAAGCCGATGAATAAGGAAATGGATGTTATTCGGTTCAAGTTCTTTGACAGGTTAAATGGTTACGTTCACATTTTCCCGAGTTCATATTTAGAGAAAGTGAAAAGCACGCTTATCAAGGCATTGAGCATGGTAAAAGTGCCATAATTCCGCGATGACATAAAAAAAAATGTCATTGCGAGTTGGGCATGGCAAAACTGCCATCATTCCGCAAAGTACATAATAAACGATGTCATTGCGAGTTGGGTATGGCAAAATTCCCTTATGCACCCAAGTACACAACAAAGCATGTCATTGCGAGTTGGGTATGGCAAAATTCCCATGATTCCCGAAAGGACACAAAAAAGACTGTCATTGCGAGTGGAGGAACAGATTTATCCTTCATCATCAAGACTATGTTGGAGCGAAGCAATCTCCGCTAAAAGGTAACTATCACTGTCCAATGCCCTTTCAGCGGGGATCGCCACGCTCCACGGCAGATACCGGCCTTTTACGCATCTATGTCCTCCGCTTCTAAGGACATGGCGGAGATTGCTTCATCCGCCTGCGGCGGATTCGCAATGACATTCTTTTTTATGTCATTGCGGGAATAAAGACAGATTTGCCATTCCCAACTCGCGATGACATCGTTGTATTGTGTCCTTAGCGGAGGAGCAGAGTATTACATATTTTAAAATTACGTTGTAACGAGGCAATCTCCGCCATAAGGTCAAGGACCTTTACAGCGGCAATCGCCTCACCCGCCGGCGGCCAGCAGCTTTTTCAGATTGCGTCCCATCACCTTTTCCATCTCTTTATACGCTTTTGCCTCGCCCATCGCAGCCACTCTCAACTGGTAAAACGATTGCAGCCATCGCGCCGACGACATGCCGTCCGAGAATAATAAAGTGACATGTATCTTATCCGCACCGAGCGAATCGATGAGTTGCGACAGCGCCTCCTGATTGTCGTCGACGCCGCATTCGACCGCCATCAATATCTTATCGGATTTGAAATGATCCGAAGCAAATACAGCTAACGCTTTTGCCGCCGACAAGGGCTGCCGCCAGCATAGCTTGCCGTGATAATGCTGCCATAACGATTTTAGCAAGACCGTATCCGCAAGGGTGCAGTCCATAAGAATCGAATGTTCCTGCATCAGTTTCAGAATGGATTTGCCGTTTTCACTCACCTGCCCATGCGCAAAGATAGCATCTCCGGAATCAGCGACCTGGATGACGTTGAGCCCCAGTTTCAGCAAATTGCGGGCATGTAGCGGCTGCTTCTCAAATAGCTCCGTACCGCGCAATCCGATGGCCACGGCAATCCCGGCGCCGCTGGCGGCCCGATCGATGGACGAACTATTTTCGTAGCGCCGCAATACATCTTTCAGCTTCACCCCCTGCTCGATGCAATCCACCTGATGATACAAAGAATCCATACAGGCGGCGTTGAGCGGTACCTGCAATTCCACCACCACCATGCGTAGGGCAGCATCCGACCGTTGCGTGATATTGTCCGCCAAAGCATCGGCAAACGTCACCGGATTATACCGTTGCAAATTCAAGTCGATCTGATCTCCATGGCGCAGGAAAAAACGACCCTGCCGCGTTTCGGGATACAGGCACTCTTGCGGCGCGTTGGCCAGCGCCGTCAATACATCGACGGCGCGGTCGCCGACGAACTGCAGCGACTCGATATTGATCGTTTTGGGGACGTCCTCAAACTGATGATAGAATGGGTGCCCACCGGTGGAATAAAATCCCACGGCCGGGATGCCCTGTTCGACAAAATGGGCGTGATCGCTGCCGCCCATGCCCCAGCCGCGACCCAGGCGCGTTTTTTTCGACACCGAATCCGACCAGGCCGAGACCATTTCTTGCATCAAAAAAGGAAAATAATTGCGGCCGCCGATGCCGGCGCCGCCGTCGCCCGTGCCCTCCATGTCAAAATTCAACATGGCAACAATGTTCTCACGGGGTACGGTGGGATGGTAGGCAAAATGTTTCGATCCGCGCAGGCCCTGCTCCTCGCCGCCAAAAGTGATGAAGACAAGCGTGCGTTTGGGCTTTTCCGGTCGCTGAGAAAAAATGCGCGCCAGCTCCATCACCACCGATGTGCCGGAAGCGTTATCATCGGCGCCGTGATAGATATGACCCTGATGGTCTTCTCCGAGATGATCCATGTGCCCGCCGACGACGATGTGCTGCTGCCGCAAGTTCGGATCACTTCCCGGAAGAACAGCGATGACGTTCTCTCCCCTTCCGGGTTCATTTTTTTTCAAGGCCGCCTTTATGCGTACTTTTTTCCCCAGCGGAAAAGAATTTGCCTTTTGTTCCAATCCTCGGATGACGGTGTCCAGGTTCTTTAAGGTGCCGGAAAAGAGATCGAGCGTAACTTTTTTGGAAATATTGCAGGCGACTAAATTGGGCTGATAGCCTTCTTCATGGATGGTGCCGCCGCGGATGGGCTGATCGCGACGTTCCAGCATGAGCAAGCCTATCGCGCCTTTTTCTGCGGCGACGCGCGTTTTGTAGTCCCGTTCATTGGCGAAATCCCAATTCCGGTCATCTTTCGGCAGGCCACGATAGAGCAAGATAATTTTACCCGTTACATCCACACCGGCATAGTCGTCGCGCCCCATGTCCGGCTCGCAAATACCGTAGCCGGCGAAAACCACTTCCGTCGTATAATCCCCCGATCCGGAATTCATGTATACGGTAAAATCCACCCCCTCGATGTATTGTACGGGACCAAAGGCGCCGTCGAGCAGCCGCATCTCCGATTTTGCAGTCTGCCGGGTGACGATCATGGGGAAGCGCTGGATGAAGGTGTTGCCATCGCCGCCGGGCTGCAATCCCCAGGATTTGAACTGCGCCGCAATCCATTCCGCCGCATGGCGCGCCTCCGCAGTGCCGGTTCTTCTGCCTTTGTACTCCGGCTTGCACAATGCTTCAACATACCCGAGCGCCCGCTCGCCGCTGAAGCGATCCTGGGCGCGTACCAGATCAGAACAAAAAATTAATCCGGCAACTACCTGCCATAAAATCAAACCAACCGACCATTTTCTTCTTTGCAAGATGATCCCTCTATTCGCCATTCATAATTTAGCATTTAGAATTTAGCATTCAACATTCAACATTCAACATTCTTTATCTCCTTAAACCTTCCGGTAACATTGGCGATTTCAACAAACTTGGCCAGCACTTTGTCCGCGCCTTCTCCCATACGATAGGTGTCTTTATCCAACCGGCCTTCGGGATTGAGTTCGCTCAGCACATTGGCCTGTTTGAAATTTGGTTTATCCTTCGCATACGGCCAGAGTCGGAACGACCCGCCGGTGATCTCGTCGATGAGATAAACCGCGCCATCGATGAGGCCGTATTCCAATTTCATATCGATGAGCTGGATTTTGAACGCCGCGAACGCCTTTTCCAGGTGGACGAACACCTCGGCATTGATATCGCGCATCTGCTGGTATTCGCTGCCCATTTTGGTTCTGATGATATAATCGACGTACCCTTCGTCCAGCATGGGATCGTGCAGCGGGTCGTCCTTGTAATGAAATTGGGTGATTACCGGATCAAAGTAAGTGCCCTGTTCGATCTTGCCCCAGTGAACGATGGAGCCGGCGGCGACGCGGCGGCTGACCACCTCCAGGTTGATCTTAAAGTCGAGTTTTTTCACCAGGGCCACTTTTTCAGCCGGCGTGGCGACATAATGGGTGCGCACGCCGCAGCGGTTGAGATATTCGAATATATCCCGGTTGGTCTGCCAGTCCACCAGCGCCTTGCCCTCAATCACATCATGTTTTACGCCGTCACCGGCGGTGATGTCGTCCTTGAAACGCATGTAGACCGTCTTTGGGTCCTCCGGATTGGTATAGATGACCTTGGTTTTGCCTTCGTTGAGTTTGGTTAATTTATCAAAATCAAGTGACATATCTGCTCCTTGCTAAATTCAATGTAGGTTATATGTTATTCTGCCGGCTGCTGAAGGTGTGCAACCTAATGGATGCATAAAAAAATCAATATCGATTTTTTTGATTTTTTTAACAATATGCAAAGCTATTTTCTATGACTCGCGATAGTATCTTTTATGACCAAAAGTGTATTTCTTATTGAATCTTCTGAATAGCTTGTAACAGTTTAATAATCAGATGTACCGGAATTCTTGTCCCTCGAATACAGGCTTGCCCATGGCAAATAAGAGGATTTACTGAAATTCTTTCATGTATCATATTTCTACCTCTTCAAAAAAACGAACTCAATAAAATGTAATCTATTTTGACATTTTTGCAAACAAATTATTTTCTACTTACACTTCAGGCATAACCTGTTATATATAAACCACAGAGTGCACAGAGGTCGCTGAGTTGAAGTGTTGCTATAAATATACCGTCCCTGACAGGACTTGCCTTATTCTATACTCATTTGCTATAAATATACCGTCCCCTGGTGGGACTTTTATCTGTTTACCACAATCTGAGGGTGCGTGAAAACGCAACGCATAATCATACCATGTTCAAGCCGCAGATACGACATAAATTTACCTTGCGGCTTGGCGCCCTTGCACCCTGGCGTTAAATATTAAAATCTAACGCAAGGACGCAAAGACGCGATGAATTTTGTATCTGGTTACTACGGTCTCCGCGCTCTATACGGTTAATCATTCAGAATTTAAACGTAATGCTGAAAATACCTAAATTTTGCAAAAATGTCAATAATTTACTTTGGATCGGATGGGACTGGCTTGGGTAGGCTGGGTCTCGACCCATCCCTCACGAGGCCAAGCGTTATTTGGACAACATCCATCTGACCATGCCGAGCAAAAAATTTGCCCTGGGCACGCGCTGCATGTATGTTTCATACTCCCCGGGAAATTTTGCCATGCACGCCCTGTCCTCATCAAAGGTGCCGGCATAACAGATGATGAAATTTATGATCCCCAGTACATACACCAGCCAGTGCTGGGCGATCAGCGCCAGGCCGACGGCCATCAGCATGCCGGCGGTGTATTGCGGATGACGCACAATCGCATAGAGACCGCGGTTGACCAGAGCGGTGGTGTGCACGTAACTGCTCCCCCTGGCCACACCGCCTCGCTTACGCAACGTGTACATGGGTAACCACCCGAAGATGGCCGAGATCCACATAATCACCCAGCCGATATTTCGGATCAGCGTATGACCCGGTTTAGCATACAGGACGATGGTCAACACAATCTGCGCTACGACCGTTACCGTGAGGGCAATACCCGACCACATGTGTCGATCGATTTTCAATTTCATTCTCCTCTCGTTTGTTGAAGCAAACGCTCGGATTCAACGAATAAGGTCAAAACACTTTTTCAGCATTTGCATCTGGTCCGCAAATCATTGAAATTCATCGTACGTGCTCCGATAAACATGGAAAAGACATCGAACGCCAGGGTTTAGCCAATGGGACTCTGGCGCGTTCCGGTTTGTCGATGATACCGGTTTGAACCACACAACAGGTGTGCCACCTCGTGAAAATCAAACCGGCCGCAATCATAGCGTGGCGTGAGAATCCACCTGTTTGCCGGAGTAAAGATTCTTGGCAATGAGCGCCAGCGCTAAAAACAGACCGAGAAACAACACCACAACCGGCCCGCTGGGCACATCCAATTTCCAGGAAAAATACAGACCGATGGCGCTGCCGAGTATGCCCGCGAGCCAGCCGATGGCAATCCTGGACAGCCACTTTTGCGCAAACATCGCCGAAATAGTGGCGGGGATGATCAAAAAGGCAAAGACGACCAGTATACCGCCGATGCGAACGGCGTGCATGACCACCAAACCCAGCGTAGCGTAGAAAAGGAAATCCCATAGACGGATGTTTTTCAAATGCCGGTGATTCTCTTCATAGGCTTCGGAGATGGGTAATAATTTACTGCGAAAACGATAGTGGATCAATCCGACGGCGGTATAAAGCAAAACAGCGCCCACTATTTCCAGCCATCTGACCCAGAGAATCGAGCCGATCAACATCTCTTTGATATGCTCTTCGGCGCCGGCGGCTTTATCGATCAATATGACCGCTGCGGTTGTGGCGATGGCGTACGAAATGCCGATGATGGCTTCGATGCAGATGCGCGGTCGCCGGTATTTAAGATTGGCGAAAACCATCGACGCGATCAGGACAAATACCAGCGATAAAACCCAGGTCCAGGGACTCTCAGGATGGATTTTGAGCACATAGGCAAAGGTCACACCCAGCGCCGCAATCTGCGCCATAGCGATATCGATAAAAATAATACCGCGCTTTATCACGTGGATGCCGAAATAGCCCAATATCCCGATCAGCGCCAGACAGGCGATAAAAGGCGGTAACAAAAAGGTCAAAGCTCCCAACATAGCCTCCGATAGATAGAATCCACCGATTCGGTGTCTACAAGTTAATTAAGTAACCCTGTGGGTGGCACATTTTCAGTTCAGTTCGCGGATTAACACCGAATCTGGG
>JAFGSU010000411.1 GCA_016934435.1 Candidatus Zhuqueibacterota bacterium
ATCAGGCGCAAGAAAGAAAAAACCGATGCGGCTCGAGGCCGCATGTTCACACGTCTGATCAAGGAAATAACCATTGCCGCCCGTCAGGGTGGCGGCGACGAAAACGCCAATCCCCGACTGCGCTCCGCCGTACTGGCTGCCAAGGGCGCCAATATGCCGGCGGCGAACATTGAACGAGCCATCAAGCGTGGTACCGGCGAACTGCCGGGGGTGAGTTATGAAGAAGTGACTTACGAGGGCTATACGCCGGGCGGCGCCGCCGTGATGATTGAGGTGCTGACCGATAATAAAAACCGCACCGTCGCCGAAATTCGACACATCATCTCCAGATATAACGGCAGCCTGGGCGAAATGGGCTCGGTCGCCTGGATGTTTCATAAAAAAGGCGTCATCACCGTATCGGCTCAGGTAACAACCGAGGATGACCTGATGGAGACCACCCTCGATGCCGGTATCGAGGATATCGAACAGGAGGAGGATACTTTTCGCCTGCTGACCGATCCTGCCAAATTTGAATCGGTAAAAAAAGCTCTGGAAGAAAAGCATATCAATTATGAAAGCGCAGAAATAACCATGGAACCGACGACGACGGTAAAAGTCGAAGGTAAAAACGCCGAGTCGATCCTGAAAATGATGGATGCGCTGGAAGAACACGACGATGTGCAGAACATCTATTCGAATTTTGATATCGATCCAAGCATGCTGGAGGCTCTGGATGCCTGATGCCTGAATTGATCATGGGCATAGACCCGGGCAGCCGGATTACCGGTTATGGTTTTGTTCAAATCGAACGGAACAACACCCTGCGCTTTCTGGCCTGCGGATGTGTGCGCACCCGTTCAAAAGAAATGTTTCATCAACGAATACACTATATTTATAATGAAATCACCCGGCTGATCCGGGAATACAATCCCGATCAGGTGGCGCTGGAAGACATTTTTTATAGCCGAAACATCCGTTCGGCGCTGCAGCTCGGCCAGGCGCGCGCCAGCGCCATCCTTGCCGCGCTTAATCTGGGCAAGGAAATCGCCACCTTTACACCACGCGAAATCAAACTGGCCCTGACCGGGAACGGAGCGGCTGCTAAAGAGCAAGTTCAATATATGGTGCTGCAACTCCTCGGCATCCAACGGCGCGATCTGCCCCTGGACGCTTCCGATGCCCTGGCCGTAGCCATCTGCGGCGGGCATAGACGAAAATAAACGGCCCCTATTTGCATATTCAGGCGGATGAATGGGTATATGATTTCATTTGTGCATGGTAAATTGACGGAAAAACACCCCACGCATGTGGTGGTGGAAAATAATGGGGTGGGATTCGAACTTTTGATTCCTCTATCGACTTTTACCGAATTGCCGGAAATCGGCCGGCAGGTCAAACTGTATAGCCATCTGCACGTCCGCGAAGACGCCATGACGTTGATCGGATTCTACAGCGAAGAAGAAAGATCGCTGTTTAAACTGCTGTTATCCGTGTCGGGGATCGGTTTGCGTTCGGCCCTGGGAATTTTGTCCGGCAGTAAAGTGAATGAGGTCTATGCCTATATTGCCGAAGGAAACGAGAACGCTTTGACGCGCATACCCGGCCTGGGTAAAAAAACCGCCCAGCGCCTCATCCTCGATCTAAGAGACAAGGCAGCATCCAAACTGCCCGCCCTGACTGGGGTGGAAAAAAAGACCGCGATCCCGGAACCCGAACTGTTTGAAGAGGCGGTTCAGGCCATGCTGTCGCTGGGATATTCGCGTCCCGAGGCTGTGCGGGCTATTGAGAAAGCCGCTGAAAGCCTGAGCGCCGCTCCCACGATTGAAGAACTGTTAAAGTCGGCGCTGCAGCAGCGTTGAAAAAGGGGGATGAGAGGCAGGTAAAAAAAATCGCATGCTATCGCCAATAAAGTAAAATCGGCAGCACTCGTGTAATCTTGAGGTATGGTTGGATCAGGATAATATAATCGAGCAAGCGCTGAGAACCGCATATTCTTATAAAGAGGCTATTTGAACCATCGTGACCGACCGACATATCCCGAACCACTTAACGGTGAGCGTGAATTTGACCTGACACTCCGGCCCCTTCGTTTTGGTGATTTCATCGGCCAGGATAAAATCAAGGAAAATTTGCACGTCTTCATCCAGGCGACGCTGGAGCGCAAGGAAGCGTTGGATCATGTGCTGTTCTACGGTCCGCCCGGCCTCGGCAAGACCACCCTGGCGCATATCATCGCGCAGGAATTGGGCGTCCATATCCGCATTACCTCCGGCCCGACGCTGGAGCGCGCAGGCGATCTGGCGGGTTTGCTCACCAACCTGAGCGAACACGATGTGCTTTTTATCGACGAAATCCACCGGCTCAACCGGGTGGTGGAAGAGTACCTCTACCCGGCCATGGAAGATTTCAAGCTGGACATCATCCTGGATAAAGGCGCCCACGCCCGCACCATCCAGCTCAAACTGCCGCCGTTTACCCTGGTGGGCGCTACCACCCGGGCGGGATTGCTGACTTCGCCTCTGCGCTCACGATTCGGTGTATCGTTTCGGCTCGATTATTACCAGGCCGAATCACTGTGCGAAATAGTGTTGCGGTCGGCAAATATTCTCCGGATCGAAATCGATCCGGATGCCGCCATCGAGATCGCCAAACGTTCGCGCGGCACACCGCGTATCGCCAATCGGCTGCTGCGACGGGTGCGCGATTTCGCCCAAATCCAGGGAGAAAATTGTATCACCCTCGACATCGCGCAATCGTCCCTGCATCGGTTGGACGTCGATGAAAAGGGATTGGATGATATGGATAAACGCATCCTGCTTTCGGTAATCGATAAATTCAGCGGCGGCCCCGTCGGCCTCAACACCCTGGCGGTGGCCATCGGTGAAGAGCGTGATACGATTGAAGAAATCTATGAACCCTTTCTGATTCAATCCGGATTTCTGAACCGGACGCCGCGTGGTCGCGTTGCGACACCGGCCGCCTATCATCATTTCAAACGTAAAAAAAGGTGATGCGCTGCAGAAAAATCTATTTGATTCGTCATGACGGTCAGACGATTCGGGCCCGGTGCACCGCTTTCGTCATCCGCTGCAGCGCAAGCGCGAATTCCGCTCGCCGAAGCGGATTTGCAGTAGAAAGAGCGTACCCGTATGTTTTACCCGACGATAGTTGCTCAACTCTGCATCATGAGGGTTAGTACATTTATTGAGGAGGTACCACCAGAATGAAACTGTCCGATTTCAAGTACAATCTACCCGAAAAATTAATTGCCCAATATCCGAGCGATAAACGTGATCAATGCCGGTTGATGATCATCAATCGTAATGACGGTACCATTGAGGAGGGTATTTTTGCCGACGTTATCGATTATATGGAAAAGGGCGATAGTTTGGTTATCAATGAGACCAAGGTTTTTCCGGCTCGCCTGGAGGGGACAAAAGATAAGACCGATGCCAAGGTGGAGGTATTTTTGCTGCGCGAATTGGAGCGAGGCCTGTGGGAAGTCCTGGTCAAACCGGCGCGCAAAGTGCGGGTCGGCAATCGGCTTACCATCGGCAAGGACCTGGCTTGTGATGTGATCGACAATACCGTTTCCGGTGGTCGGGTGGTACGGTTTAATTATGCGGACGATTTCTACAGCATCGTCGACAAAATCGGCAAATCTCCCCTGCCACCCTATATCAAACGGGAACCGGAACCCATGGATAAACAACGTTATCAGACTGTTTATGCCAAAATCAGAGGCGCCGTGGCGGCGCCGACGGCCGGCCTCCATTTTACCGAAGAATTGCTGGAAAAAATCGAAAAGAAAGGCGTACAAATCGTCACTCTGGTTTTGCATCTGGGACTCGGCAGCTTTCGACCGGTGGTGGTGGAGGACCTGTCGCGCCATAAGATGGATTCCGAGTTTTATGAAATATCCGAGGATGCAGCGGATAAGATCAATCAATCCCTGCGTAACAAAAATAAAGTCATTGCCGTGGGAACCAGCGTGGTGCGCGCCCTCGAGACCAATGTCACCTCCGAAGGATGGGTTAAACCGGGACATGGCTGGACCGATAAATTTATCTATCCGCCCTATGTTTTCCGCATCGTCCATCGCATGATCACCAACTTTCATCTGCCCAGTTCGACGTTGTTGATGCTGGTTTCCGCCTTTGCCTCCCGGGATTTGATTTTCAAGGCCTATCGCAAGGCCATTCGCGATAAATATATGTTTTATAGTTATGGAGATGCGATGCTGATATTGTAAATTTTTCTGGCAAGCTTATTTTTCTCAAAAAACCTATATTTTAATCACATATCTAATGACTATGAAGAATTCGACAACCGCGCTCATCGTCGCTGCGGGTCAAAGCAAGCGCTTCGGCGGCACGGTGAGCAAACAATTCTATGAGATCGACGGCAGACCGATTATCTATTACACTTTGCAAAAATTCCAGATGTGTTCGATGATCGATTCGATCATCCTGATCTTACCGGAGAGCGCCATCGAAGAGATGCAAACCTCATTGAAGGTATGGCGGATGGACAAGGTCGGGCAGATCGTCGCCGGCGGCGCCGAACGGCATCATTCGGTGCAGAATGGATTAGCCGCCCTGGGTGAGGGGGTGGAATGGGTGGCCATTCACGACGGCGTCAGGCCGCTGGTTACCGTAGCGCAGATAGCCGCAGCCATTCAGGCGGCGCAACGTCACGGCGCTGCGATCCTCGGCGTCACTCCCCGCGACACCATCAAGGAAATCAATCATGAGCGCGTCGGAGCCACGCTGCAACGCCAGCGGTTGATTCAGGTACAGACACCGCAAGCCTTTTCCCGCGATATTATCGTTCGAGCTTACCGGCAAGCCTTCAAGTCCAATCATTTCAGCACCGACGATGCCGCCCTGGTCGAACGACTGGGCGTGCCGGTGGCTGTGGTTCCGGGAGACTATCGCAACATCAAAGTTACCACGCCCGATGACGTTATCGTTGTTCACGCATATCTGCATGAGGAGGCTTCCTCATGAGAGTTGGGCATGGATTCGATGTGCATCGCCTGGTGCCGGAGCGCAAGCTGATACTCGGCGGTGTGGAAATTCCCTGTGAAATGGGATTGCTCGGCCATTCGGATGCCGACGTCCTCTGTCATGCCGTCAGCGATGCGCTGTTAGGCGCAGCGGCGTTGGGCGATATCGGCCGGCATTTTCCCGATACCGACCCCGCCTATAAGGGCATTTCCAGCATTCTGTTGCTGCAAAAGGTTGCCGGACTTGTACGGAATCAGGGTTTTTATGTGGACAATATCGATGCCACCCTGATCTTGCAGAAACCCAGAATCGCGACGTATGTGGCGGCCATGAGAGAAAATATTGCCGCCGCCGTCGCCGTTGATGTAAATTGTGTTTCCGTCAAAGCGACAACAACAGAGGGATTGGG
>JAFGSU010000412.1 GCA_016934435.1 Candidatus Zhuqueibacterota bacterium
AGCGGTAACTCTCGTCTTTTCAGGTAATCATACCCCTTGCGACCAACTGTGATGAAAAATTTCTCCGATGCTTCAGACTGATTATATTCGTGGAGGGCCCTGCGTATCAAATTGGAGTTAAAACTGCCGCATAACCCTCGATCAGCGGTTACCAGAACATAACAGGTTTTTCCCCTGCGTCGTTGGGTCAACAAAGGATGCTTTTGTTTCCGGGTGCGCGCGACAATATGTCCCAAAACCTCCTGCATTTCCTGGGCGTAGGGCCGGGCGCTCAGTAATTTATTTTGCGCCTTGCGAAGCTTGGCTGCCGCTACCATTTTCATGGCTTTGGTGATTTGCTGCGTACTGCGCACACTGGCGATACGACGTTTAATATTTCTTAGCGTTGCCATATATTATTCAACTGCAAATACTTTGATAAATTCCTCACAAGCTTTAGCCAACTGCTGCGTGAGATTTTCACTAAGATCTTTGGTTTCGCGAATCTCCCGTAAAATATCCTCGTGTTGCGATTCCATAAAACGATGGAATTCCATCTCAGCCCGGGCAATTTGGTTAGTGGGCATCTGATCCAGATAGCCGTTGACGCCAAGATAGATAACACTAACCTGTTTCTCCACCGGCAGCGGCTGATATTGGTCCTGCCTTAAAAGTTCCACCAATCTTTTACCCCGATTCAATTGCTGCTGTGTCGATTTATCCAATTCGGAGCCAAATTTGGCGAAGGCTTCCAATTCTCGATATTGTGCCAAATCCATTCTCAAGCTGCCGGCAATTTTTTTCATGGCTTTGATCTGTGCATTGCCACCGACGCGCGATACCGATAGCCCGGCATTGATGGCCGGTCTGACACCGCTGTAAAAAAGGCCGGGCTCCAAATATATTTGACCGTCTGTAATGGAGATGACATTGGTGGGGATATAGGCCGAAAAATCACCCGCCTGGGTTTCGATGATCGGCAATGCCGTGAGAGAGCCCCCGCCCAATTTTTCGTTGAGTTTTGCGGCTCGCTCCAATAACCGGGAGTGCAGATAAAAAACATCTCCCGGGTAGGCTTCTCTGCCGGGGGGGCGACGCAAAAGTAAAGAAACCTGGCGATAGGCCCAGGCATGTTTTGACAGATCATCATAGGCAATGACGGCGTGCTCGCCTTTGTCGCGAAAAAATTCTCCCATGGTTGCTCCCGCATAGGGCGCAATATAAAGCATCGGAGCGGGCCAGTCGGCAGTGGAACTGACGACAATGGTGTGATCCATGGCGCCATATTCCTCCAATTTATCAACCACCTGCGCAACAGTCGACGCCTTTTGCCCGATGGCGACGTAAATGCAAACGACGCCCGTCTCCTTCTGATTGATAAACGTATCCACAATCAAGGCAGTCTTGCCGATCTGACGATCGCCGATAATAAGCTCCCGCTGTCCTCTGCCAATCGGGATCATCGAATCGATGGCTTTGATGCCGGTTTGCAAAGGCTCCTTGACCGGCTGACGCTGGACCACCCCAAGCGCCTTGCGTTCTATCGGGTTGGATTTTTTCGCTTTGATGGGACCCTTTCCGTCCAAAGGTTGCCCAAGGGGATTGACCACGCGTCCCAATAATTCAGGGCCCACCGGTACCTCGACAACACGGCCGGTTCGCTTGGCGATATCGCCTTGCTTGATCTTACTGTCTTCACCGAAAAGGATACACCCGACGTTGTCTTCCTCCAGATTGAGCGCCATACCAAAGACGCCTTCCGGAAATTCGACCAACTCCATGGACATGACATTTTCCAATCCATAGACGCGCGCAATTCCGTCCCCTACTTGCAGCACCTCACCCACTTCTTCAACGTTTATCTGCTTTTCAAATTGCTCTATCTGTTTCTTAAGTACGGATGTTATTTCTTCTGGCCTGATTTGCATGCGTTTACCCTAATGACAAAATATGTATGAATCCCCGTCTAAATGTTGTTGTATTTAACCTGCAGCAATTCGTCCCGCAATCGCTGCAATTGATAACGAAGACTGCCGTCCACCACCTTGCCGCCCACGGTTACAATTAAACCACCGAGTATATTTTCGTCCACCTCATTTTCACAAACGACCTCGGCTTTTAAATACCGACTCAACTGTTCCTTCACGGTTTTCAGATGAGCGCTATCGACCGGAACGGCGGAAATGACACGCGCCCCAAGTCGGTTGGCTTTGCGATCGCAAAAGAGCTTAAATTGCCAGTACATCTCAGGCAGCAATTGCTGCCGCCCTTTTTGCAGTACAAGGATGATAAAATTTAAGAATAAATCGGCAACCTTGCCCTTGAAAAGTGTTTTAAGCAGTTGTATTTTAAGCTTTTTATCCACCAGTGGAGAATACAGATAAGCCTTGATGCGGGGTTGCTGGGTGAAAAAAACATCCACCGCTTTGAATTGGCTCAATATGTCTTCGCTCTGGTTTGCTCGCTCTGCCAGTTCGAACAAAGCACGGGCATACCTCTTTGCAAGCGGATGGGGTTTCAATTGATGCCCCTCAAGCTTTTCAGAGAATTCGCCACCAGCGCTTCGTGCTCCTTTTTATTTAGAGTCTTGCCTATCAGTTTTTGTGTTGCGCTGATGGAAAGTGTTACCGCTATTTCGCGGATTTCCTCCATGGCCTTATCGCGGCTTAATTCTATATCCCTCTTCGCCTTTACGAGCAGCTGGTCGGCTTCTTTCCCTGCTTTTGTCACGATTTCATCCTTTGTCGCTTCGGCGGTTTTACGGGTTTTGGCGAGAATTTCTTGCGCCTCCTTGCGCGCCGCTTCAATGATCTGTTTTTGCTCTTCCATGGTTTTTTGTGCGGCGATGCGGGTTTTTTCAGCCTGATCCAGGGATTCCTTGATCCGTTTCTCCCGCTCATCGAGCATCTGCAAGATCGGCCGCCAGGCTACTTTACCGAGGATCAAGACGAGCAAAATAAACGTAACGACGGTCCAAAAGATAGTCCCGCCACTGGGAGTCATGAGTTCCATAACGTTAGCTCAATTTTATTGAATTATTTAAGGCCTAACAGCAAACAAATGACGACGGATAGGAGCGCAACGCCTTCGATCATGGCCGCGGTGATGATCATGGCTCCACGAATCTCCCCTGCAGCCTCCGGTTGACGCGCCATGCCACTGAATGCCGCACTGGCCAATTTACTAATGCCAAAAGCAGCTGAAAAAGTCACACCTGCAGCTCCAAATCCGGCTGCCAGAAATGCTATGGCTACATCAGTCAAATTTCCCATACTTCCTCCTGATCTAAGTTTGTTCGGCTATTGGGTTTTTAGTATTACATTATATATCAATGTTCTTCCGCTATTGAGGCGCCGATAAAAACGGCTGATAATATTGTGAAAACATAGGCCTGAATCAAGGCAATCAGTATTTCGAGCAAACTGGAAAAAAGAATAATGGCTAACGGGAAAGGCGTTATCAGCCAATTTTTAAAAAAGAAAATAAGACTCATCAAAGCCAAAATAGTGATGTGCCCGGCTATCATATTGGCAAAAAGACGAATGGCCAGTGCAAAATGTTTAGTAACCATACTGATCAATTCCACCGGCACCAGGATAAACCTGAGTAAAAATGGCATGCCGGGCGGACAAAAGTGTTTCAGATAGCCCAATAAACCGTGCTTTCGAATGCCGGCTATCTGCACCATCATAAAAGTGCAAATAGCCAATGCGCCGGTTACCGCAATGTTCCCTGTGGCCGTAGCGCCATAGGGAACCAGACCCAGTAAATTGCATAACAGGACAAAAAAGAAAGCGGTTAACAAATAAGGGGCGTAAGCTTTGGCTTCATGACCCAGATTGGGTAAAATTATATCGTCTCGCAGATAAACCACGAGACCTTCCAGAGCGTTTGCCAGTCCGGACGGCACTGCCGGCCTGCGCCTGAAGGCCAATCCAAACGTTACGATGAGGATGGCGGCCGCGATCCACATCATCAATACATGGTTGGTGATGGTGAAATCGACCCCAAAAATAGTCGGCAATTTAATCAAGGGCTGGGCAAGGATATGATGAATGATAAAATCGGCACCCGCCTCGCCATGTTCAGCAACGTGTTCCGCCCCTTGATGTTCACCCACTTTTTCAGCTATTTCCTGGATCATCATTGAGTTTGTTTTTTTTCAATTCTGCCGTTATCATTCGAATCTCATGATATTGCAAAAATATGTAGAATAGAATAAAAGAAATCAAAAATCCGAGAACATGCCAATGAAGCACTCTAATAATTAAAAAAATGATGATGGCGATAAAAACAAAACGTAAGGCCATACCACCGAATAAAACAGTATAAAAAGTCCTGGTCTTTTGCTGAAACCCCCATTGAATCGATACAAGACTGAACAGGATATTAATTACACTTATCAAGTAGCCCAGGCTGAAAGACCGGAACAAGTCCCATCCCCCCCAGTGATATACGGGCCAACTCAATAGCAGAAACAATAAAACGGTATATGACAGCAGACGAAGAGTATTTATTTTGGGGGTGCTCATCCGTTGTAATGATGTTATTACTCATTCTTGCGAGGATAAACTGTGCGGTAGATATTTAACATGCCCGCCGTCGCACCCAATAGAACACCGATAATGATAAAAACAGGACGTGAATGAAAACTGCTATCCGCCAAATAACCGAGGCCGAATCCTATTGCTACGGCGACAGCCAGCTGTAATCCGAGATCAAGGTAGGGGCCTACACCCGACTTGATATGCTTATCAACAGACTCTGTTTTTGCTGGCGATTTTTTTTTATTGTATGATGTTTTCAGCTTCTGCCTGGCCTTTATCCATTTTCGACTTGCCATCTGTCATGGAGCATTTACCGTCAAAAATGGCACCCTCATCGATGACCAATTTGCTCGTCTTTAACTCTCCGTGCAACTCGGCTTTATTCTCGAGTACAGCCCTGCCGGGCGCGACGACACTTCCCATCACTTTACCACCCAAAATTAAATGCTTAACCTTTACATTGCCGCGCACCTCACCATCCAACCCGACGATGAGCGTGTCTCCTGCCGTTACGTCCCCTTTGACCCGGCCATCAATGCGTAAACTATGTTCAACTTTAATATTTCCCTCAAACACCGATCCTTTTCCCAGAATGGTGTTGAGTTCGCTGGGCTTGTCTCCGTTTTTCATGTTTTTCTCAATATTTAATGAATAGGTTCTTTGTTTTTTATCACATACCGGAAAATGCCAAGATATAATCGGTAGGATTCAATGGAATGCCATCCTTCCAAATTTCAAAATGTAAATGGGGCGCTGAACTTTCACCGGAGCTTCCTAAAAGAGCAATATTTTCCCCTTTTCGTACAACACTATTACGTTGTACCAATAATCTTTGATTATGGCCATAATAAGTGAAAAAACCATTGCCGTGATAAAGAATAATCATATTGCCCAGGTTTTGCGTCCAACCGGCAAAAATAACAACACCATCGCCTGCGGCGCGAATGAAAGATCCGCGTGGCGCTGCAATATCGATCCCTGAATGTGGCGCTCTCATACCGATGCCGGAGCTCTCAGAATAGGCGTTTGTTAACACACCCGCTACGGGCAGATAGGTCGGAACACTTTTTAGATATTCGTGAATACCAAGATTTTCAGATTGCTGCAAAAATCCCAATTTTTCACGCAAATCTGCGTGCGTTGGCTTGATCCGATCTTGTGAAGAGAGTAGGGTTGCCATTTCGCGGATTTGCGGCGGAGTAAATTCGTGTGACTCGATGCTTAGACTCTGACTATTTTCACCCAGCCCCAAAGCGCTGCGAATCTTGCTGTCTGTGGCCTCGATCTTTTGAAAAAGAGCAACCAGATCATAAACCTTTTTATTGTTTTCGACCAATTGATTATTTACAGCAATGAGCTCAGCATTTGTATCCATAAAACGAAGGAGATAATAATAGGCGATTACGCCTACAAGAGCATGAACCACCAAAATCACAAACACGATGCGAAAAAAATATACTTTTCGCATCGAAAAGCGGTAATGTTTCGGTTCCGCCTGATCATCAGGGATAATAAGAACCTGGATAGATTTCCGTCTTATATGTTTGGGCAAAGTATGCAAAAAATGCTTTTTAAAAAAGGTAAACATCCTAACTATGAATCTCCTAAAATTAGATCGATAATACGATTTAAATCATCCGCCGAGTAATATTCTATTTCGATCATACCCCCTTTTTGACCGGCTTTAACGCCAACTTTTGTAGCTAATCGCATGCGTAATTTATTTTCTACATCTTGAATATAATAGCCTGGCAGAGCAGGACTGGCTGCTTTTATCTTGGGCTTTTTCTTCTCGGATTGGCGAACCAGTTCTTCTACTTTGCGCACCGAAAAATGACCGCTGACAATTTTTTTCCACAGATTTAGCTGGTCTTCGCTGCTGCTGATTGATAAGAGCGCCCTTGCATGGCCGAAAGTGATTTCATCGTTTTGGACACTCTCCTGAATACGTCGCGGCAATTTGAGCAATCGTAAAAAATTGGTGACGGTAGAACGATCCTTGCCCACCTTAATAGCAATTTCTTCCTGTGTTAAATGGCATTCTTCAATCAATCGTCGATACCCATTTGCAATATCGATTGGATTCAAATCTTCTCGATGAACATTTTCAATGATAGCCAGTTCCAGCATTTCATCTTCAGATTTGACATCCATGATAAAAGCCGGAATCTCCACCATACCAAGCTCGCGCACAGCTCGCCATCGCCGTTCGCCGGCAATCAGTTGAAAGCCACCGTTGTGCCGCCGGACTGTCACAGGCTGCACCAAACCTTTTTCAGCAATAGATTGTTTTAATTCAGCAAACGTCTCAGGATTAAACCGCTCCCGAGGCTGAAAGGGATTTGGCGCAATTTTATTCACATCGATATACTGGATGGCCTGAGCTTGCCCCTCTTGTTCAGGAGGAATGTCCGGTATGAGAGCTCTAAGACCCCTCCCCAGAGCTTTCTTGTTCGCCATTCTTGATAATTTCCTCTGCCAAACTCATATAATTTTCTGATCCAGTTGAAACAGCATCATACAGGATAATAGGTTTGCCAAAACTTGGCGCTTCACTGAGCCTTACATTTCGCGTTATGATCGTATCAAAAACCCGGCCTTCAAAATATTTTCTCACATCTTCCGCCACCTGGCGCGATAGATTTAAACGAGCATCATACATCGTCAAAAGCACGCCCTCGATAGTAAGATGCTTGTTTAAATGCTTCTGTACAAGTCGAATTGTACTTAATAGCTGCCCCAATCCCTCAAGCGCATAATATTCGCATTGAATGGGAATAAGCACCGAATCCGAAGCGGTCAAGGCGTTTATGGTCAGCAATCCTAAAGACGGCGGACAATCAACCAGAATATATTTGTACTGATCACGAATGGGTTTCAAGGCTTGCAGGAGACGCTGCTCACGCGTTATTGTCGACACGAGTTCAACTTCGGCACCCACCAGATTTATGGAAGATGGAACAAGTTTTAAAAATTCAAGCTCGGTATCGACGATCAACGCCTGCAAGCCCTCATCGTTAATCAGCGCATCATAAATAGTTTTCTTTAAAGTGCGCTGATCCAGACCCAATCCACTGGTACTGTTTGCTTGCGGATCAATATCGATGAGTAGGGTTGGGTACTCTGCAACGGCCAAACAAGCAGCCAGGTTTATGGCCGTCGTCGTCTTACCCACTCCGCCTTTTTGATTGG
>JAFGSU010000413.1 GCA_016934435.1 Candidatus Zhuqueibacterota bacterium
GAGAATCAGATGCCAAAAGATCGTAAAATCGCCGGCGCCGTCAATTTTAGCGGATTCAGTAATGGAATGCGGAATGGATTTGGTAAAATTCTTCATCAGAATAATCACCCACGGCCCCATGAGTGAGGGGAGCAGCACGGCTAAATAATTATCGCGCAAGTGCAGGTGTTTGGCGATCAGAATATAAAAAGGGACCAATCCCCCTGAAAACAAGGTGGTGAAGTAAATATAAAAAGAAATCCCATTACGAAACTGAAAATCAGGACGTTGCAACGCATAGCCGGTCATGGCGATGATAAATAAACCGACGACCGTCCCGACCGCCGTGATAACAATTGTGACGAGATATGAGCCGATGATCAGATCAGGATTTTGAAACAGAATTCGATAGGCGAAAATGGTAAAATCCTGGGGTAGAATACTGAAGCCTTTCACCATGATCGTTTTTTCGGAGCTGAAGGAGGAGGACACCAGGAGCACGAATGGCAGCAAACATAAGAATGAAAAGATGCCAATCAGCGTGTACCCCCAAAACCGCACGACTTTGGTTGATGCATCAACCTGAATGCCTTTATTGATATATTTCGGTTCCATAATAAAGCAGGGTTTTCACCACAAAGACACAAAGGTCACAAAGGTTTTTATGCCTTCTTTGTGGGCTTTGTGCCTTTGTGGTGCGTAAAAAATTAGAATAACCCATAATCCGGGTCGAATTTTTTAACGAGCCAGTTCGCTGATAACACCAATACCAGCCCGAAGATAGACTGATACAGACTGACCGCGCTGCCCATGGAGAAATTGAAATTGTTCATCAGCGCCCGGAACACAAAGGTTTCAATAATATCAGTGGACTTATACAGCATCGAATTGCTGGCCCCCACCAGATTGTAAAACAACTGGAAATTGCCACGCATCACCCCGCCCAGCGAGAAAAGCAGCAGGATCACAAAGGTCGGTTTCAGCCAGGGGATGACAATGTAACGAATCCGCTGAAAGGCATTGGCGCCGTCAATATGGGCGGCTTCCAATACTTCCAGATCCAAACTCATAATTGAAGCAAAGTAGATGACCGACCCATAACCCGTGGTTTTCCATAAATGTACCAGGACAATAATATATTTCCAAATCACGGGGTTGGAATATGTTTTGATCGGAGTAAATCCGAGGCTTTTGAGAATTGAATTCATGAAACCGAAATCATAACTGAGAAAGTTGTAGGCGAACAACCCGACCAGCACGTAGGAGATAAAATGCGGCAGGAACATGAAAGTCTGACTGACCTTCTTAAACCATTTGCTGGCGATTTCATTCAGCAGCAGCGCGACAAAAATTTGCAGGACATTGCCAAACAGGATGAAGGCGACATTATAGAGAACGGTATTACGAGTCAACCGCCAGAGGTCGCCAGAAATCAATAAAAATTTGAAATTGTTAAAACCAACGAAGGGGCTTTTGAAGATGCCTGCGGCGTAATTATACCGCACAAACGCCAAATACAGACCGGGCATGGGAATATAGGCAAAAATGAAGAAAAAGATAATGGCCGGCAGGCACATCAGCAAGAGCGTTCGATTGTTTTTGAGCCGTTGCCAGAAGCGGCGGCGCGGTTGTTGAACAGGTTGGGCGAGTTCAGAATGAG
Source organism: Candidatus Zhuqueibacterota bacterium (assembly GCA_016934435.1). Taxonomy (GTDB): domain Bacteria; phylum Zhuqueibacterota; class Zhuqueibacteria; order Residuimicrobiales; family Residuimicrobiaceae; genus JAFGSU01. The sequence goes on from JAFGSU010000413.1 coordinate 1,640, forward strand.
CTGCCATGATAATCATTCCTCCCGAAAGCAAAATTCAAAAATATCACGCGTATGCAACCCGGCGCAACTATTCTCTATTCGTGTAGACTACACAACAAAATCGTAGACTAAAATGTCAAGAAAAATTTTGAAAAATAACGACCATTTTGAAGAACGCCATTTTTTCTGGCGGGCTATGCAGATCCTCCTCAGCGGTATACCAGTGACTTCATGGTGTAGTCCCGGAGGGACGCTATATGTGTAGAAGTAAAAATTGTTCCCGAGCCTTCCCGTCCCTTCGTTTTACGCAGGAATCGGAAGAAACGAGAGGATATGTTTTTTCTACGCAGAGGCCGCTCCTACGGAGCTATATTCTAAAATTCTATCGGCAATTACGAATCAGGCAATGGTATTATCGTTTCTGGGGGCTATATTAACATTTATCTACACGTGTAGATACATGTTGATAAAATTTTGCAAAAAAATATTGACTTTTATGCAGAGGTTGTCGTAATTGATCGCGATTGTAAAATGAGGGGGGAGGAATTTCAAGCGGATTGCCATGAATACAATGCCTAAAAAACGAACGCCGCATAAAGCGGTCACGCGACAGGATGTGGCTCGATTAGCCAACGTCTCATCCGCCGTCGTCTCGTATGTGATTAATGACGGGCCGCGGCCGGTCGCTGAGGACACCCGGAAACGCGTCTTAGACGCGATTAAAAAATCCGGGTACCACCCGAATAAGCACGCACAACGGCTCAAATCGCGATCCGGCGGCAGCAAAGACCAGGTGGGGATTATCATGGGCGGCAACGGCGAAATTTTGCTGCGCCCGTATTACGCTGATGTGTTATTCGGGATTTACGATGAAGCCTATCGGCTGGGCCAGCATATCCGGTTTCTCCACTTTTTCGAAGAACTGCACGACCCCATGCTGTTTAATGAGCACATTCACCCCGACGAGATTTCGGCGCTGATTTTGTTTCCGATCCAATTATCCTTGATGGATCAACGCAGTCAGGCGCTGCTGCAACGCATTCTGAAACGCATTGACAATGTGGTGAGCCTGGAATTAGCCATCGCCAACTTGCCAACCGTGATTTTTGATCGCGAAGAAGCCGCGCGTACGGCCGTGACGCACCTGATCACATTAGGCCATCAGCGGATCGGGTTTGTGGGTGGCCGCGACGAACGGCTGAACGGCTACCGGCAAGCGCTGCTGGAACATGGCCTGCCGTATGATGAGCGGCTGATTAAAATTCCCGACATTCGCGACTATCCCGAAGGCATCCACAATTCGCCCAAAGAAGGGTACAATGGCGGCAAACTGCTGCTCGCCGAACATCCCCGACCGACCGCCGTGTTTACAATGTGCGATGAAGTCGCGCTGGGCGTGTTGGGGGTCTTGCGCGATCACGGACTCAACGTGCCTGATGATGTCGCGCTCGCCAGTATTGACGATCTGGAATTTGCCGCCATCATCCGCCCCGCGCTAACCACTGTGCGCGTCCCGCGCCGTCAGATCGGTATGCAAGCCCTGCGCATGTTGACCATGC
>JAFGSU010000414.1 GCA_016934435.1 Candidatus Zhuqueibacterota bacterium
AATAAGCAAAAAAATAAATTTTCTGCTTGAAAACTGAAAAATAAATACCTATATTTAGTGATTTAAAACGAAAAAGTACGGCACAAATAGTTGGGCAAGCAAGGAGACTGGAATGCTGGCAAAAAGGACGGTTTTACTCTCTATCTTACTCTCGTGGAACCTCTTTGCACAAGTACCTGATCATTGGCAACAGGCTTTTCAACAGGTTTATCTGAAACTGGAAAATCTTCAGTCGGTTCTTGACGATAAACTTAATGGATCAACCAACGGCACCCTGTTTAGCCAGGACCTTTTTCTCGCAAATAGTAGTCGCGGGCATGAATTGATTGATCCTGCTACGCGACCCAGTCTACTTGCCTCCATCGACAGTACCCTCTCCGCCTTTAGCGGAATTGGATTAAAGGCGGTTTCCATCACTGTACAGTACCCTATCTTAGTAAAAAACTTCCCCAATGAAGCGGAATACCGACAGTTTTATGAAAAAATAGCCCAAAAAGTGCACGAAAAGGGTTTTACCGTACTCGTCGCCTGTCAGTCTGCATTCATAGATTCGAGTTTGGGAGAGGCCAACCTGGTCCGTGATGTACAAAATTGGTATGAACAATTATCGGACAAGCGTTATCGCCACGAAAAGGCTCAGATGCTTCAAACGATTATTAACATCCTTTCTCCTGATTATCTGACCGTCGAGATGGAACCGCAAACACAAAAACTGAATTTGAAAAATCGGGTGAATTTTGACAGCGACAGCGTCGTCGGACATGTTAATTTTTTTCTGAAACATCTGAAACGCAATAAAACACTGATCGGTGCCGGTGCCGGCACATGGGAGCAATTTGAATACCTGCAAAAGCTGTCTTCATGCACTTCTATCGATTATATCGATTTTCATATTTATCCCTTGCACTTGAATTATTTTGACGACATCGTATTCAAGATAGCTTCTTTAAGCCAACAATACAATAAAGAGCTGATTATCGGTGAAGCGTGGTGCTATAAGGCAACCTATCAGGAGTTGCTGGATATCAACGAAACCGTTGCTACCAGCGCTGAGATATTTTCACGCGATATGTTCGACTATTGGGTTCCCATCGATTCGATGTTTATCAAGGCTGTTGTCAGTCTGTCACATTTGTCAAAGGTTAAACTAACGTCCTTTTATTGGCCCACCCTCCTGTTTGCCTATTTAACCTATTCACCTTCTTATGATTCCCTCTCTTTTACTGAAAGACTGCACAAGGGGCAACAGGCTGGTTTCGAGAACCTTTTGCACAAACAGCTCTCGCCAACCGGCGAATATCTGCGTGATATCATCAAAAAAGATCATACCACTTTTGCTGCAAAAGAACATGGCGATGCGCCCTCTTTTTCTCTATCACAGAACTATCCCAATCCGTTTAATCCCCTGGCTACTTGTCGCTTTTATTTGCCACAACGGCAACGGGTTACTATTTCTATCCACAACCTGTCGGGACAGTGGATACGGACTCTGTTAGATCAGGAAAAAGAAGCCGGTGAGTATGAGTTAACCTTTGATGCCAGTAATCTCGCTTCCGGCACCTATTTCTGTTGTTTCGCCGCAGGCCCTGTGGTGGAAACTCGAAAGATGATTTTACAAAAATAAATTTCGCCCTGCTTCAATTAATTATAAAAAAAATGCCGGATCCTATGATAAGGTCCGGCATTTTCATTTAGCTGGATATTAATCAGCGAGCAGGATATCGACCGAACTCATTCAACGCTTTGATGTAATTAGCGCGTTCATAGGCTTTGGGCTCAGCAATATTTTTCTGGCTCATACTTCCCTTCATAGTTGTAATGGCATCGTATTCATGTGTTTCCAGCCATTGTTTCATATCACTTAATACCTTGGCCAGGTAATTCGGACCGTTATTCAACAGGGCAGCACACATTTGTGCCACATCGGCGCCCGCCATAATCAATTTTAATGCATCCTGTGCTGTGTGTACGCCGGTGCTACCCGCCATGTTTGCCTTTATCCTTCCATATAGGATGGCAATCCACCGCAACGGCAATCGTAAATCGTCGGAAGTACTCAACACAACTCCGGGTTTAACTTCAAGCGCCTCCAGATCCAGATCCGGCTGGTAAAAACGGTTGAACATCACTAAAGCATCGGCACCAGCCTGGTCAAAGCGTTTGGCCATTTGTGCCATGGAACTAAAGTACGGACTTAATTTAATGGCTACCGGTATAGAAACACTATTTTTTACCGCCTTGAGAATATCGATATATAATTGTTCAATTTCTCCGCCATTTTGATTGGCGTCGGTGGCCAGGAAATATACATTTAATTCCAGAGCATCAGCCCCCGCCTGCTCTATTTTTTTGGCATATTCAATCCAGCCGCCTGTTGTTACGCCATTAATACTGCCGATAATGGGAATATGCGTTGCTTGTTTGGCTTTACGAATATGCTCCAGATACTCCTCCGGCCCTAAATTGAAATCCTGCGACTGCGGGAAATAGCTGACGGCTTCGGCATAACTTTCCGAACCATAAGAAAGAAAATGGCTCAATTCTTCTGCTTCGAATGCTATTTGTTCCTCAAATACCGAATACATTACAATTGCAGCGGCACCGGCATCTTCCAATTTTTTTATGGTATCGAGCTCTTTAGATAGAGGCGAAGCCGAGGGGACTAACGGATTTTTCAATTTTAAGCCCATGTAAGTGGTCGTCAAATCCATGTTAACCCTTTCCTTTCATTGATATTAAATAGACAAGTGACAATATGAGGGCGATCTGTTTATCATCACAATCCTTTAAAGCCCTATTCTGTTTGCTCCGAACCGTTACCATTACCATATTTCATATCAGCCCAGTTGACGTACAGTTTCCATCGATCTGTTGTTGCCTTTTGCGCTTCCATAATCAGTTTTTTCGCCCGGTCGGGCATACTCTTGGTCAGCATCTTGAATCGGGTTTCACGATAGGCAAATTCTTCATAGGAGATCGATGGCTCTTTTGAGTCAAGCTTTAGCGGGTTCTGCCCCTGTTCGGCTAAAGTTGGGTTGAAACGGAACAAGTTAAAATGGCCCGATTCCACCGCAGCCCGCTGTTCTTCCATACCTTTCTCCATCGGAATGCCATGAGCAATGCAATGTGAATAGGCAATGATAATGCTCGGACCGTCGTAGGCATCGGCTTCCATGAATGCTCGAACAGTCTGGAGATCGTTATATCCCATAGCCACTCTGGCGACGTAGATATTTCCGTAGGTCATAAAAATCATGCCCATATCTTTTTTCGGCAACGGTTTACCTGCAGCTGCAAACTTGGCCACTGCACCCAATGGCGTGGCTTTGGACATCTGACCGCCGGTATTGGAATACACTTCGGTGTCCAGGACCAGGACATTGATATTACGACCGGAGGCTAACACATGATCAAGCCCGCCATAGCCGATGTCGTAAGCCCATCCGTCCCCTCCTAAAACCCAGACACTCTTTTTTACCAACATATCAACAATAGCAAGGAGATTTTTAGCTTCCACGGAAGTATCGCCGGCCAGTTTCTTTCGCACATGCTCCACCCTCTCGCGCTGATCATAAATTCCCGCTTCTGTACTCTGATCTGCGTTTAACAGCCCCGCTACCAAATCATCTCCCAGTTTCCCCGATAATTTTTTAACCAACTCTTTGGCATACACATTATGCTTATCGATGGTAAGACGAAAGCCCATGCCAAATTCAGCATTGTCCTCGAACAAAGAATTACTCCAGGCAGGACCACGACCTTCGTCGTTGACTGTATACGGGAATGTGGGTAAATTGGCGCCATAAATGGAGGAACACCCGGTGGCATTAGCTATGATGGCGCGGTCACCAAACAGCTGGGTAAGGAGTTTTACATAGGGGGTCTCACCGCACCCCGCACAGGCGCCGGAATACTCGAACAAGGGCCGGAGAAATTGCGAGCCTTTGACCGTTGCGATTTTCAGTTCGCGTCTATCCAACTCCGGCAGGCTGAGGAAAAATTCATAATTCTCTCTTTCGCGCTGACGAATAGGCGGTTGCGGCTCCATATTGATGGCCTTCTTGCCGACTATCGCTTTATTTTTCGCCGGACATACTTCCACACACAGGGAACAGCCGGTGCAATCTTCGGGGGCTACTTGCAGACTATACTTCCATCCTTCCGGGAAATCCTTGCCACGAGCATCTATGGATTTAAAAGATGCCGGTGCATTTTGCATATGTTTGGGATCAAATGCTTTCTGTCGGATAGCAGCATGAGGGCAAACGATTACACACTTGCCGCATTGTATGCAAATTTCCGGGTCCCATTGCGGGATTTCCAGAGCGATGTTTCGTTTCTCATATTGGGTGGTACCGCTGGCAAAAGTGCCGTCATTGGGAAATGAACTGACCGGGACGTCGTCTCCATGGCCCCTGATGACTTTTGCAACCACATCTTTTACAAAATCTGGTGCATGATCGGGCACAACATCCGGCATCTCCATGGTACTCGTTACCTTGTCGGGCACCTTGACCGCATGCAAGTTCGCAAGCGTATGATCGACAGCGGCAAAATTCTTCTGCACAACCTGATCTCCCTTGCTGCCATATGTCTTTTTAATCGATTGTTTGATAAATTCAATGGCTTGCTTTTGCGGTAAAACACCCGAGATGGCAAAGAAACAAGTCTGCATAATTGTATTGATGCGAACGCCCATACCGGTCTCTTTGGCCACTTTATAGGCATCAATAACATAAAATTTCATTTTCTTATTGATCATTTCTTCCTGGTAGACGCGCGGCAGTGTGTCCCATACTTCTTCCGCACTCGTCTGTGTGTTCAATAAAAAAGTGGCGCCATCCGCCGCTTTTTCCAGCATATTTAATCGTTCGACAAAAAATTGTTGATGGCATGCGACAAAATTTGCGCTATCAATTAAATAGATGGACCTGATGGGGCGTGGACCGAATCGCAAATGTGACACGGTGATACTACCCGCTTTTCTGGAATCATAGACAAAGTAACCTTGCGCATAATTATCGGTTTCTTCGCCGATGATTTTAATCGAGTTCTTATTAGCGCCAACCGTACCATCAGACCCGAGCCCGTAGAAAACGGCGCGAACCACATCCTCACTCTCGATGACGAATTTTGAATCATACGCCAGGCTGGTGTGGGTAACATCATCGTTGATCCCGATGGTGAAATGATTCTTGGGATTCTCCTTGTTCAATTCATCAAAAATCCCTTTGATCATGGCCGGTGTAAACTCTTTCGAAGAAAGACCATATCTACCGCCAATAACCCTGGGGAATTGGTCAAATGGCAGCTTGCCGTCATTCATCGTCTCCGCCAGCGCGCTCAACACATCCTGGTAAAGGGGTTCTCCTACG
>JAFGSU010000415.1 GCA_016934435.1 Candidatus Zhuqueibacterota bacterium
TATTCGAGAGCATTTTCCAGGCGCAGCTGCGGATGGGATTCCCGGTCATCTGTAATATGATCGATAATTTGATGTTTGCCCTGCTCATCTTCGTCGCTGTCAAAGTATATCATGTCGGGTTGATGGGCACGGCCGTGATCTATGTAGTCTGCAATCTTCCCGGCGCATTGCTCCTCGTTTATCGATTCTTGAAGACGGCCATGGCTTCCCTGCAGGTTTACTGGAAGACCCTGCGCTACCTCTTTCACGAGTGTCTGCCTCTGGCCGCTTATCTGTTTTTTTCCATCCTGACCACAAAAATAGATGTGCTGATGTTATCGTGGATGAAAGGCGAAGCGGAGGTAGGCCTCTACGCGGCGGCAACCCGACTGGTATACCCGCTTTCTTTTTTATCGACTTCATTGACGATTTCGTTGTTTCCGCTGCTGGCAAAATACTTTATCACGGAGAACGGACAATTCGTGAAACTGGCAAGATTGGGGATGAAATACGTCTTCCTCATCGGCCTGATCGTCAGCGTGCCGTTGGCATTCGCTTCCGAACAAATCATTCGTACGCTCTATATCCCTAATTTCGCCCCGAGCGCGCCGGCCTTCCAGCTGCTCATCATAGCGCTCGGCTTTGGTTTCCTTAATTTCTATTTTATCGACCTGTTCATCACGACGAACAGGCAAAAACTGGTTACCATGGTGATGGCGGTCTCTTTACTTGTTAACGTCGGTCTCAATGGATTGCTGATACCCGGTTTGAGCATCGTCGGAGCGGGATATGCAAAACTGGCCAGCACCCTCGTCGCTTTTTTACTGCTGTATTATATGTTACACCGTACTTTGCGCCTGCGCACGCTACTTGAGTATGGTAGAATTATTCCGGCGGCCCTGCTCTTTATTGCGTTGCAGTTCTTCATAAAAAAACCGGGTTTGTTGTGGCATTTGCCCCTATCATTAGCCGCCTTTGTCTTGATTTTATTACTTTTTAGAGTTTTTCATTATGAAGAAAGAAAATATTTTATTACTTTGTTTAGATTGAATAAATTTTTTCACCTTTAGTCTATAGTGAACACAACAGGAGAAGACCATGAAAGTAAATTTTCTTGATCTAAAATCGCAGTACCACTCCATCAAAGATGAAATTGACGGCGCTATTCAGGAAGTTCTGGAGCGCAGCGCTTTCGCCGCGGGCCCTTTTGTTAAGGCTTTTGAAGAGCATTTTGCCGAGAAGCAGGGGCGGAAATTTTGTGTGGGTGTCAGTTCGGGCACCGCTGCACTCCATATTGCGATGATGGCGCTGGATATCAAGGCGGGCGATGAAGTCATCGTTCCGGTCAACACTTTTTTTGCCACTCCCGAGGCTGTGAGTTTGAGCGGCGCCAAACCGGTATTTATTGACTGCGAACCGGAGTATTATAATGTGGATATAAACCTGATCGAGCCGGCAATCACCCCCAAGACCCGCGCCATTGTTGCGGTTAATTTGTACGGACAGCCGGCGCAACTGGAAAAAATAAGAGAGATCGCTGAAAAACATCGTTTACTTTTAATCGAAGATTGCGCCCAATCCCATCTGGCCACTTTGAACGGTCGTCTGACGGGGACATTCGGTGTATGCGGGTGTTTCAGTTTTTATCCGGGCAAGAATTTAGGCGCTTATGGAGAAGGCGGTGCGGTGACCATGGATGATGAAAATCTTTATAAAAAGGTGATGATGTTACGCGATCACGGTTCGCCGCAAAAGTACATTCATGAACTTATCGGACATAATTATCGCATGGAAGGTATACAGGGCGCCATTTTGGATGTGAAATTGAAACATCTGCCGGCCTGGACGGAAACCAGACGCAAAAATGCGGATTTGTACCGCAAGTATCTGGCCGATTGTCCCCAGATCGTTTTGCCCGAAGAGATGCCGGGCGCCAGGCATGTGTATCATCTGTTCATCATCCGCACACCCAAACGAGAGGAGATGATCAAATATCTGCAGGAGCAGGGCATCTATACCGGCATTCATTATCCCATACCCTGTCATCTGCAGAAAGCGTATGAATCTTTCGGACACAAGCGCGGCGATTTCGCGATCAGCGAGAAATACGCCGATGAAATCTTGTCGCTGCCTATGTCCGAGCAGCTGAAGGAAGATGAAATTATTTATACCAGCGAAAAAATCAAGGCGTTTTTTGCATAATAATTATGATCATATGCTTTAATAGGCGGCTTTTTTATCATTATTTAGTTCTGTTTGAGTGAGGAGATGCGGTTTCAATATCAACTGAGTGCCGTCATTTTGGCGACGGCCTGCTGTGTGGCCTGGTTGCGGTGTGACCGGGCTTTCGACTTGTTCGATCCGTTAAAGGGATATGAAAAATCGATCGCTATCGAAGCAGGTTACATCGTCCATCTAAAGAAATGTGTCTGGAAAGATGATAAAAAAGCCGCTTATACTGTCTCGTTTGATGATACACGATCAAGTCATTTCCAAACGTCGGCGCCGGAACTGGAAAGGCGGGGCATGGTGGGAACATTCAGCTTGAATACAAGCTATGTGGTTGATTGGAACGACTGGCGCCGGTTAGCGCTGGCGGGGCATGAGCTCGCCTCCCATACCCATACACACGTTAGGTGTACGGAGATAACAGAGGATCAATTACACCGGGAGCTCCAGCGCGCCAAGCAGGAAATTATGCTGCACATACCGGAGATCGAACGGGTTCCCAGTTTTACCTATCCGTTTGGCTTGTACAATGAGGCGACACATGCCGTCGTTAGAGAGTACCATATCTCCGCTCGTACCGGCTGGGGCATAAACAATTATGATTTGTCCGATGATGAGCTTTTAGAATTAAAGGGGAGGGGTGTTTATCCGCCGTATGATATGAGTTATTTCAATGAGCAGGTCGATTATGCCGTTCGCAACCGGGGATGGGTTCTAATTTATTTTCATTCCATCAGCGCCGAAGGGTTGATGGATCAGGCTACGATTCCTCTGGATAAATATCTGCAGCATATCGATTACGTCAAATCGATGGAGGACAGTCTCTGGATAGCCACCCAGGGAGACGTTGCAGATTATATCCGACTGCGGCGGGATGCGGTGGTGAGCAGCCGCGTAGCCGATCCATATACGATTGAATTGTCTCTGGAAGCAATTCCCGAGGATTTGGCCCCGAACCTGGCGTTGACGATCAATATTGTTTTGCCGCAGAGCTGGCAGGGGCATGATATAATGGTCTATGATTCGCAGTCGGGAAAGGCTGAGATCATCAGCTCGGTGGAGAACCCCGTGCTGATCGACGTACCGCAGAGGACAAAGTTACGATTGCATGCAGTGGACAAATAAAAACATCGACGAAGTGAAGCGCAGAGAAAAAAATATTTTAATGGTATTACAGAGCGATTATCCGCCCGATATTCGTTTGACCAAGGAAATCAACGCCCTGAGCAAGGCGGGTTATAGCGTCTATTTGCTCTGCAACAATCTGGCCGGCCGCATTCGTTTAGAAGAATTGGATGGCGCTACTATTTTGCGATTGCGTCATTACCGCTCGTTGCCGACCAGGCTGATCAATGTGCCGTTATTTTTTAATCCGTCCTGGCTCTACCATATTCGCAAGGCCATCAAACAATATAATATCGCTTTTGTCCATGTGCACGATTTACCGCTGGCCATGGCGGCCATCTGGATGGCAAAGTTGTATAACCTGCCGGCTATTTTTGACGTGCATGAGAATTATCCGGCGGCCCTACGCATCTGGGGGCATAAGGGGATGTTCTGGTTTATTTTTCGCAACCCAAGACTGGCCGAAAAATTGGAACGCATGGCTCTAAAGCGCGCCGACGCCATCCTGACAGTGGCGGAGGAACATCGCCGGCTTTTCACCTCGTGGGGATTGCCGCCAGAAAAAATAATTTGTGTCGCCAACACCGTCGACTATCAATCCTATCTTAGGATGAAACTTGATCGGCAGATAGTAAAAACCTATGAGAATCAATATGTGATTGAATATCTCGGCAAATTCGGACCCGAGAGAGACCTGGAGACAGCCATTCGGGCGTTAAAAATATTGCGACAGGATATCGCTACCATTAAATTGCTGTTAGTGGGCGACGGCCCCAATCGTGAACAGCTGTTGCAGTATGCACAAAAAGAGGGTGTCGCCGATCTGGTCGAAATAACCGGCTGGGTTGATTTTGATTTAACGCCTTCTTATATTCAGGCGAGCGATGTTTGCATTGTTCCGCAACCATCCAATGCCTTGATCGACCACGGCGTGCCGCACAAGATTTTCCAATATATGGCCTATTCCAAACCGGTCGTTAGTTCGGATGCCAAAGCCCTGATGCGTGTGGTGAAAGACAGCCAATGCGGCGAAATATTCAGGTCGGGCTCTTCCGAGGAATTGGCTCGAGCGGTATTAAAAATCTACCGCTCCGATTTTCCTTACGGAGCAAACGGTTACAAGGCCATCAAAGAAAAATATAATTGGACGCAATCTTCAAAAGAATTGCTCCGTGCCTATTCATTCTGTGAGAATGCCGCCGGCCGAGGTAACGGACGTGTAAATGAAAAATAAAAGCAGTGAAAATACACCGCTGGTTTCCATTGTTATTCCCATGCTCAATGAGGTTGAAGCCATTGAGCGGTGCGTTGAATCGATTCAGCAGCAAGATTATCCGCAGGACCGGTTGGAGATCATTGTGGTCGATGGCCGTTCCATCGATGGATCGAGGGAGAAGGTTCAGTCCCTTGCAAAGAAATACTCAAATATTATGCTCCACGACAATCCGGGCAGACTAACGCCCAAGAGCTTGAACATCGGCATAAAAAACGCCAGGGGCGAAGTAATCATCATATTGGGGGCTCATACGCGCATCGAACCCCGTTTTGTACGGCTGAATATTCACTATTTGAAAGAAAAGGGCGTTAAATGTGTCGGGGGAACACAGTTGAATACGGGTGAAACCTACTTGCAAAGAGCCATCGGACTGGCCATGGGATCTCGATTCGGTATACCCAGCGCGCCCTATCGCTATTATAAAAAGGGGCGGTATGTCGATACCGTGGTCTATGCAGCTTATCATCGTACGCTATTCGATCAGGTTGGATATTTCGATGAAGAGTTGCACATATCTGAAGACGCCGAATTTAACTGGCGCATCCGCAAGGCGGGACACAAGATATATTTTTCTCCGGATATCATCTCCTATTATTATCCGCGGCGCAATTTATTTCGCCTGGCCAAACAGTTTTTCAATTATGGTATCCTGCGCGTCAATGTCATCAAAAAACACTTTGATGCCATCAAGCCCATGCATCTGGTTCCTCCCGTTTTTGTAGCTGGATCTTTTTTGTTGTTCTTGCTCGGCTTTCAGTACAAATTATGTTTCGCCTTTTTAATGCTGGTCTGGGCGCTCTATCTATTATATGTACTGCTATCTTCTTTAAAAACCGTTAAGGATGGAAAGTCCTTCCGTTATATTTTTGCATTGCCCTTTGCCTTCATGGCCATGCAGCTGGCCTGGGGCCTGGGATTTCTTGTTGGTATTTTCAAAACCCACAAATAATTGATTATGCCCAAAACGATCGAAAAACTTTTATTATTGCTGGTGGATTTTATAACCATCAATGTCGCCTTTGCCGGACTATTACAATTGCGCAGCAGCTTTAATCTTTTTGTTGCAGAAGATTTTCATTCGCAGGTACAGATTTTTTTACTGGTTTATCTTTTTTGGCTGTTGCTGTTTTTTTTCTTTGGCCTGTATCAGTCCTGGTATACAAAGTCGCGATTTGATGAGTTGATCTCCGTTTTTAAAACGGTGCTTTTTGGTATCTTTCTTATTTTTGTTTTGACCTTTGAACCGGAGAGGGATCTCTCCAATCCGCCCGGCATGGGGCGATATATGATACTGAGTTATGCCGTTCTCATGCTGGTGTCTGTTGGCGGCGGCCGTCTTGTGCTGCATACTATTCAGCGCAAATTGTTAGAGGCCGGAGTCGGACAGCGGAACACGATGATCATCGGCTATAATCCCAAAGCACAAAAGCTCGCGGATAAAATACGTCAGTTTCCGGCACTGGGTTACCGCCTGATCGGATTTTTGGATATCAAAAACGAAAGGAGCGCAGAGAAATATAAGGGCCTGCCGGTATGGGCCGGTCTGGCAAAATTGAAAACACTGGTGCGGCGACACAAAGTGGAAGAGGTGATTCTATCGCTCGGCCATCTGCCCCACAAGCGGGTGATGCACATCATCGGATTGTGCGAAGAGTTGCTGGTGCAAATCAAAATTGAGCCCGACCTCTACGACATTGTCATGGGACAGGCGCGGACACAGCAAATTTATGGCTTTCCACTCATCGAGATCAACCCGCAACTCATGCCCATGTGGGAAAAACGGATGAAACGGATGCTGGATGTGGGGTTTTCGGCTCTGTTTCTCATTCTGACATTTCCTCTGTTCATTTTAATCGCCCTTGTCATAAAGGTGGATTCGCGCGGGCCTGTTTTTTTCAAGCAAAAGCGCGTGGGGAGAAAGGGCATTATTTTTACGATCTATAAATTTCGCACCATGGTGCATGATGCTGAAAAAATGACCGGGCCGGTTTGGGCCGGGAAAAAAGATCCGCGCATCACGCGTGCGGGCCGGATTCTGCGCAAACTGCGCCTGGACGAGTTCCCGCAGTTCATCAATGTCCTCTATGGCGATATGAGTCTGGTGGGTCCTCGTCCTGAGCGCCCTTTTTTTGTCGACCGCCTCAAACGGGAATATCCATATTATCTGCGTCGCCTGAAAGTGAAGCCGGGCATCACCGGCTGGGCGCAGGTAAAGGGCAAATATGACACGACCATAGAGGATGTAAAACAAAAGCTGGAGTATGATCTCTATTACATCGAAAACATGTCGCTGCGTATGGATTTTCGTATTTTATTGTATACCATTGTCGTCATGCTGCGATTTAAAGGGCAATAAAGCCTGTCATCGATTTATTCGTTGAGATATTGTCAGGAAGGATTTGCTACTATGTTAGATTTGAAATTCATCCGCGAAAACGCGGATCTGGTTCGTCGAGCTATTCACGATAAAGGCGAAAAAGCGGATTTGGATGCCTTGTTGAAACTGGATGTGAAAAGGCGAGAGATTATCGGTCAGGTGGAATCGGCCCGGGCTGAACAGAACAAGATGACGGGACAAATCGCCGATATGAAAAAGGCAAAACAGGACGCTACCGATGTGATCAAGGCGATGAGAGGATTATCCGATAAAATAAAATCATTTGATGATGATTTACGCCAAATCGAAGAGAAAATTTATCAGATACAAATCCGCATCCCCAATATACCGCACCAGAGTGTTCCGGTGGGAGATGCCGGTCATAACAAGATAATCAAGGAATGGGGCTCTTTCACTGAAAAGGATTTTACTCCGCTGCCGCATTATGAAATCGCAGAAAAACTGAATTTGATCGACTTTAATAGAGCGTCGCGCATTGCGGGCGCGTTTTTCGTGGGGTATCGGGGACTTGGCGCCAGGCTGGAACGCGCGTTGATTAATTTTATGCTTGATTTACACGTCGATAAGCACGGTTACGTTGAGGTATTTCCTCCCTTTGTAACCAAACGCGATTCCATGTTTGGCACCGGGCAGCTGCCGAAACTGGAGGAAGATATGTACCGGATCGAATCGGATGATCTTTTTCTCATTCCCACCGCCGAAGTGCCGGTTACCAACCTGCATCGGGAAGAGATTCTGGATGGCGAGGAGTTGCCTATCTATTACACCGCCTATACTCCCTGCTTCCGTCGAGAAGCCGGCGCCTACGGCAAAGACACGCGCGGATTGGTGCGCATTCACCAGTTCAATAAAGTGGAAATGGTCAAGTTCGTCAGGCCGGAAACGTCTTATGATGAACTGGAGAAACTGCTGGCCAATGCGGAGGAAGTGTTACAACTGCTCGAATTGCCCTACCGGGTTGTGAATCTGGCCACCGGCGACTTGAGTTTTGCAGCGGCCAAGTGTTATGATCTTGAAGTGTATGCGCAGGGAATAGGAAAATGGCTGGAAGTATCCTCCTGCAGCAATTTTGACGACTTTCAGGCCCGGCGCGCCAATATTCGTTTCAGGCCCTTTAAAGGCGCCAAACCCGAATATGTCCATACCCTCAACGGTTCAGGATTGGCGTTGCCGCGCACGGTGATCGCCATTCTGGAAAACTATCAGACCGATGAAGGGACGATCATGGTGCCGAAAGTGCTGAAAAAATATATGGGTGTGGATATTATTCGCTAACGGGTAACCGATTTGAAAAAGAGGACCGTTTGCCGGGGCACACCTGCCGGTCGCTGAAGCATGTTATGTAATCGCTACGGATTTTCCGGTTTTTCTTTGGATGGCGCTTCCAATATTTTGCGCAGGCGCTGCAGGAGGTCTTCCATGCGCTGGCGTTCAGCGCGAATTCTTTCCAGTTCATTTTCTGCGCTCTCAGTCTTGCGTTTTTCTTCTATCAAATCCTTATACATTTCTTCGTCTTTCGGCTGCACCTCGTCTATCAATGCATGTTGAAACGGGTCGCCGTCTTGCCCCCCTGCATCCGATCGTTTAAGACGAAAGGCCATCACCGTACCGATGTTGAGGCGCCAGCCGGGAAGGTTGGGCACGGTGCGCCATAGTCGGGCGGTATAGCTCTTTTGATCACCATCGTAGCGTGTTTCATCATCGCCGCCGAGAATGCGAAGGTCGAGGGCAACGCGCAATTTGAGCCACGAATTGGCGCGGTAGGCAATTCCCGAAGAGAAATAGATGCTATTTTCCCGCGTGTAAGCGGTGATGGGCGGCTTTTGTGCGAAGGATCTGCCATAGAGTTCGCCAAAAAAACCAAATTCCGGTAGAGATTTACTGAAGGAAACGCCATAAATCCATTCGGCGGTATTGGTCTGCACCGGGAGGGGATCGTTGGGCCGCTGGGAAAGTCTCAAGCCAAGATCGTTATGGTAAAAATAGCCCGCATTCACATTGATGTTAATGCCGGCATCGGGATATTGGGGCTCGGAGATAATGGAAAAGAGGCCCTGAAGCCCCCAGCCAAGGCGATCAGAAGCATAGGGTTCTAAGACGAGATTGTGTTCTTTGCCGACGGGAAAGCGGATATCCAGTTGCGCCCCGAATCGCACATTGCCCTGCTTGCGGCCAAAGGAGGCCACTTTTGCATGGAAGAACAGATCGTCCGGCAGATTGTAGCCATCGGGATAACGATGGGTGTCCTGATAGACGAGTTGATCGAGGCCGAATTCGAGATGGTCGTTGAATCCATAGATCAGACCGAAGCCTCCCTGCAAGAGCCAATAGGTTTCCCCGACGATCATGCCGGAGCGACGCGTCTCCAGTTCATCTTTAAAATAGACACGACCATGGGTGGCAAAATATAGGCTGCCTTTTGTTGCCGTATAAGCGGGCGTGATGTGAGCGGTTGTACCGGTAAAGCCGATCGCTGCTACCGTCGCTGAAGACAGGAAAAGGAGCCCGAACAACGTTGCGTTAACAAACCAAGTCTTCATGGTCAAGACCCCAAAATATGGATCATGTTTTATTCAATTTAGCAAAATAATGGCAGTGACGCAATAAATATTTTGAAAAAAGCGTTTTTTTATCCGCGTCGGAATCTTTGTACATCAATATCGTATTTTTGAATTTTATAACCAAGGATACGGTTGGTTGTGGCCAGCAATCTGGCTGCTCTGGCGCGGTTGCCGCGGCTGGACTTGAGCGCATCCTGAATGAGCTCCTTTTCATAACTTGCCACGGCTTCATCCAATGACCAGCGCAGCAGTGTGTCGCTGCTTTCCGCTGTCTGTAAGGTTGGCGGCAGATGGTAGCTATGCACGACCTGATCCTCGCAGAGTAAAATAGCGCGTTCAATGCAGTTTTCCAGTTCCCGCACATTTCCGGGCCAGTGATAACGCATCAACATGTCGATGGCGGGTGTTGAAATCCGTTTGACGGCTTTACCGTGCAGACGCCCATATTTGAGCATAAAATGATCGGCGAGGAGCAGGATGTCGCTCTTGCGTTCACGAAGCGGGGGCAGAAAAATGGAAAAGACGTTGAGGCGGTAGTACAGGTCCTCTCGAAAACTACCCCTGGCGATCAAATCTTCCAGGTTGGCATTGGTGGCGGCAATGATGCGAACATCAACCCGGATTGTGTTCAGGCCGCCGACGCGTTCGAATTCTTGTTCCTGTAACACCCGCAGCAATTTGACCTGTGTCATGGGCGTTAATTCAGACACCTCATCCAGAAACAGGGTGCCGCCATCGGCAATGTCGAACCGTCCTTTTTTACGTGATACGGCGCCGGTGAAGGCACCTTTTTCATAGCCGAAGAATTCAGACTCGATGAGGTTCTCGGGTATGGCGGCGCAATTTACGCGGATAAAGGGCTCTTCGGCGCGCAAAGAATTGTAGTGGATAGCCTGGGCAATCAATTCTTTGCCGGTCCCCGATTCCCCGCGCAGCAATACCGTTGTGTGGGCGCGCGCCACTTGCGATACTTTTTCGTAAACTTCTCGCATTTCATGACTGTTGCCGATGATGTTGTGAAAACTGAATTCCTGCTGCAGCTTGTGTTTTAACATGACGTTTTCATCGAGCAATCGTCGACGCTCCTGATCAAGCATTTGATGCAGCCGGATGGTCTGCGCCAGGGTCGATGCAATGAGCTGCAAAAATATCGTCAGGGACTGAAAATTTTGACGGGGATGATAGGCTATCAGAACGGAGAGGACACCGAGTGTCCGGAATTCCGTCGAAATGGGTATGCCGATATAACTGGATTCCTGATTGCGATTGCCCCCCGAACATTTTGCATAGTTAAGGAAAAGGGGTTCTTTGCTGATGCGCGGAACGATGATGGTTTTGCCCGATTCGGCCACGCGTCCATCCAGGCCTTCGCCGATTTTGTAAACGACTTGATTTAAATTTGTCCGGTTGCCGACGCCCGCTGTGGCCCGCAATAGTTCCTCTTCTTCGGAGACGAGAAAGATGAGACCCGAAAGAATGATGTTTTTGTTATAAAGCTCGACCAGGGTGGCTTCGAGGGCTTGGTTCAGGTTTTTACTTCGGCTGATAGTCTGATTGATTTCGAGCAATGTAGGATACCAGTCACGGGCTTTTAAAAGGGCTTTATTTTCTTTGTCGGTAGACATGGATGATTACCTTTCGAAGAAATTCAGCGATGATGCCGTAATGGGTAAAGATACAAAATTGCAATAAATATTAGATAAATATACAAAATTGTAAATATTATGCAAGCAGATTTTTGACCAGGAAACGTTCAGGTGACTTTCTGCGGGCTAAAGCGCTTCTTGATCCGCGCAAAGATAGCGCGAAACAATGGAGGGCAATTGTGCTTTACACGATATATATACAAAATTGTATTAA
>JAFGSU010000416.1 GCA_016934435.1 Candidatus Zhuqueibacterota bacterium
AGGAGCAGCAATGGGTGACTTTTTTGAATAAATTCCTCGACCGGTTGCCGCTGACCGAGATGAACCCGCACAGCTCGTGGACGTCCAACGGCCAGCTGCTGGCAAAACCCGGGTCCGAATATCTGGCCTACAGCCGCAACGGCGGCAAAGTAACGCTCGATTTAACGCATCTTACACAATCGCTGCCGGCTGAATGGCTGAATCCCCGCGCCGGAACGACGCATAATGCGGGCATGGTTACAGGCGGCGCGGAGCGAATCTTTACGCCACCCTTTGCCGGCGACTGGGCCTTACACATCGGCAGCGGCGTTCAGCTGGATACAATTCCACCCAATCCGCCGGTCGCCCTGAGCAGTCCGAACCAAACCATGAACAGCATCAGCCTGTCCTGGCAGGCCCCGGTAGCGGCGAGCGATGGTGATATCGCCAGCCACTACCTGGTCGTTCGCCAGGGCATCGCACTGGCCACGGTGCAGGCTACTTCTTATATCGACACCGGACTGGAGGAGTCGTTCACCTATAAATATAAAGTGTTCGCCATCGACGATGCCGGCCTCAAGAGCCCGCAGCCGGCTGCGCTGGATGTGAGCACCACAGGCGACACCCAGCCGCCCAACGCAACCGAATTGAATGTGATCTCGACCACGGAATTGCAGGTGGTCTTCAGCGAGCCGGTGGAACCGGCGTCGGCGCAAAATGCGGCCAATTACCAGATTACGCCCGCCGTGCAAATAGTATCGGCCACCCTGACGAGTGAGGGAACGAAGGTGACCCTGAAAACAGCATTGCACACCACCGGACAGCCTTATTCCCTGCAGGTGAGCAACGTCAAGGACCGGGCGCGGAACCCCAACACCATGGCGCCGCCGAAGACCTTTACCTATACCATCGAGGCCAAACTGCAAATCAGCGAGCTGAGTCCGGCCAGTTACCAGGTTGCCACTCTCGGGTTGAACAGCCCGTACTATATGGATCGCGATTATGTGCTGGTGCAAATTCCGGATATCTGCCGGAACGCTCTGTGGATCAAGACCGAGAATGACGATAAAACCCGCAGCGACGCGCACTGGTTGTCGTTTAAGGTGAATCTATCGGCGACGGTGCTGGTGGCGTTTGATACCACCACGCCTCTGCCGGCCTGGTTGCAGTCGTGGCGGAATACAAGCGCCAAACTGGTGACTTCGGACGATGCGCCGTTGCAAGTATATGAAAAAAAGTTTCCGGCCGGTCAGGTAGTACTGGGCGCCAATGAGGGCACCGATAAATCTTCCATGTATGTGGTGGTAGCGAAAAAATCGGATACGCCGGTTATCGATAACACGGCGCCCCATGTACCGCAGGGGTTTCGGTTCGGTGAATGATACAGTATTACCTGTGCGAAAGGGGGAATCCTGTGCTTTTAGGCCGGGAATTTTCAGCGGAAAGAAAGGCCAAGGAAAATGAATAGACCTCTGAAAGGATTAAATCCAATATTCGGTGGCATTTGAGGCGGGCGGCGTTCAGGTCGTACGTCAGGATTATGTTTTTAACCGAAAACACCGAAGCGGCATAATCAAATTTTTGCGGAGGGAATGATGCATACCACAACTATCAACTGGGCCGGAGCGTCCGGCAATAAATATCTTTACTGGATTTATCCCATCGATGCTTCAATAAAAGATCATCCGGGAAATTTTATCCTTTCGAAAAGGACACAGTACGGCTTTTGGATTCCATGTTTTGTCGGAGAGACGGAGCATCTGAAAAAATGCCTGCGCTGGCTGGAAAATGATTCGGTGGTCAGGCGCTTTGGCGCCACGCATGTTCATGTGCATTTATCGGCTGAAAGTGAAGCGGCGCGAAAGGCCGAGGTGCAGGATTTGCTCAGGATGTGGAATCCGTTCGGCAATGAAATCATGAAATATGCCGATAAGAACCCCAATTTTATCACTATGAAACTGCAGACAGTTTATTGAACGCGATGGATTGATGAGATTTTTTCGAATCCCTTCAACGCGTCTTATCGCCGAGCTGTATGTTCCGGCGAGTTAAATCCCCATGCGTAAAAGGCAGGATGGATCAAAATCCATCCTGCTTGATTTTGTGCTGTGGTTCGCGCAAACCGCGACGAACGCCGGAATAAGAATAAAAATAGTTTGCACATAATATGGTAAAGTGTTATATTATCCGCAAATTTGAGAATATAATCCGGTTTACCATTTTAGCTTACGGATTTTGCCCGCTTTTCTCAAATTGATTTGGTAAAACCGCTCCTCAAAATTGATACTCGCATTACCGATCGTCCGGCGTCTGCGCCTCAGGACGAGCATACCGACTCTATACAGTTATCAACTTGTTCTATTCTCAAGGAGGCACACCATGCAGAGAATGAATCGATGCAGCGCGGAAGGAAAGTTTTTATGGCTGGTGGGGTTGTTCGCCCTGTTTTTAGCCGGCGAAGCATGCGCACAATTTTCAGTCGTCTCCACATCTCCCACAGATGGCCAGGTCAGGGTCGATCCCAACAAACCGGTGCAGGTCGTCTTTAATAAACCGCTGGATATCAACGCGAATTATGACGATTGGTCCGATATCCCCATCGCATTCATCATGAGTCCCGGTGACAGGCGCGACTATCCGCAACAAGTTACTTTTTCGCAGAACAACCGTCAGATCGAATTCAATGATTTTAATTTGCAGCCCAACACGGTCTATCATTTTGCCGTGCTGGCGGCCAAGAGTACGACGCGGGAGGATTTATCCCTGCCGGTGGCGATCACCTTTACTACCGGCGATACGTTGCCTTACGGATTGATGACCGGCCGGGCTGGAAACCCGTTTGCCGACAATACAGGCGCCATTGTTGCATTGTATAAAGATTTCCTTGATTTTAATCCGGTTGCCATGACCGTCATCGACAATCCGGACGGCGATTATGCCATGGACTATATCCTCGGCGGCATCTATTATCCGATGGTCTTCAAGGATCTGGACAGGAACGGGTATATCAAATTCGATTTTACCTCCGACGATATCGGTTTTTTTGATCCTGATCAGGACAGCATACCGAACCCGACCCTGGTGGCTGAAGGATGGCATTCACCGGTGGTGAATATGACGGTGGCCGGTTTCCTGCGGTCGACGGCGCGGGAGACCTATGAGCGGGTGGATAGAATAATGCAAATGGCGCCGCCCGATATGGCCCTGCGTATGGTTTTTTCCGAGGAGGTGATCAACAGCGGTCGGAGTTATTACTGGAACTATGATTTTGAATCACCTACGACCGATCCCTATTTCATCAGCTTTTTTGTCAGCAGCAATTTTCATCACCTGTACACGCCGTCGTGGTGGTTCCCTGACAGCCTTTCCCTGCCGGCGAACTGGATCGACAGCGATGCAGCCATAGACACGGCTTTTACCTATGTCGGCCGGTTCTTCGTGGCGGAGTTCCCCGACGCCAACATCGCTGCCATGCTGGAGATGACGGATGTGACGCGGGATTTAGTGCCGGCGGCATTGCGTAACGCCAATCGTGGTCATATATCGTTGTCAAAGAAGGCGGGCGGGTATAAGCGCCCGGCTGCTGCGGAGCGGGTGCCGGCGTGGA
>JAFGSU010000417.1 GCA_016934435.1 Candidatus Zhuqueibacterota bacterium
AGAACGATCGGCTGGCGGTGGCGGCCTCGCACCAGAATAAATTGTTGTTATCCGCCCAGCGCGCCCATAGTTCGTAAAAATACGGCAGGTGATAGGATGGGTCGGTAAAATCATCGACGTGACCGGCCGGCACGAATACCACCTGCTTTTCTTTTTTATTGAACAGATTGGTCACGTCGTCGGGGTCGTCCGAATTGTCTATCTTATTCAGCATGGCATCTAAAATAGCCTGCGCCTCGGACCGATAATTGTAGATGCCTTCGCCGTTTCCCCATCTTGCGGAGGCAAGAAACAGCGCCATCGCAAACCATTCTTCGCCGTCCGATGCACTGTTCAGGTCAATTTTTTTCCCGTCTGTGGAACAATGCCAGGCAAAGTACCCTTTGTGCGCGCCGTCCTGGTGCTGCATAAAAGTTTTTGTCCATTTCCACAGCCGGTCAAATTCGGTTTTTTTATCCAATTGCACTGCGATCATCATGCCATACGACATGCCCTCGGTGCGGACGTCTTTGTGCAGGATATCCTCGATGTAGGCCATATCCGGAGCCACCGGGTAGTATACGCGCTGCATGCTGTCGTCGCCGTAAAACAGTTGTTGGAAAGCGCCATCGATTTTGGCATTAATCTGCTGTTTTTCTTTTCCGAGCAGTTCGGCGAACAGATTGGGATAGAGACCGGTATAATAGGCTCCGTTACGCTTTACATGGATGCCGGAACGGAGCCGGCAAGCAGGATAGCTGGATAAAAGGCAAAATATCAGCGTGCATGTCAGGAGAGCCGTGTTGGTTTTCACAGGATATCCTGTTATAAAAAGTGGATGGTTTTATGCCACGATATGGACGAACGTTATTTGTATCTTGAGAGAAAATATTAAATGGATTAAATATATATTGAATCGGTTCAAATATAACCAACAATGAAGCAAAAGTCAAGGGAAAAATGGCTTGTTTGCGAAACAGCGAAATGGCCAAATTAACAACTGTATCCATAACATATTTCTGATGTTTTTTATTGATTTTACTGATAAAAAGAGTTATATTAAAAAATAAATTAAAAATAAAACCGTTTCAATACATTGAAAACTATTAAGAGGGTTTGGAGTACTAGATGAAGGCAATCACGATTGAAGATGTGGCGAAGAAGGCCGGTGTTTCAAAGGGAACCGTTTCCGCCGTCATTAATGGTAAGAATACCGTCAAACCCGGTACAAGGGATCATATATTAGCCGTTATGAAGGATCTAAATTTTCGTCCCAGGGGTATGGCGCGAAATTTAAAAAACGGCTTACAGGATAGAAGCATCGGCATCGTCATCAAGGATCTGAATTACCCATTTTATACCGCCATTGCCAAAGGGGCTGAAGAATACGCTTATACAAAAGGGTATTCAATTGTCATCACCAGTTCCGAGAATGATCACGAGCGTGAAAAGAAATTCACCCATCTTTTTTCCACTAAGGATATTAAAGGCGCGATCATCGCCCCCATCGTCGAGGGCACTTCCGAAATTGAGCATTTGTTCAAGCTTAAAATGATCAATTATCCTTTTGTACTCCTCGAGGATGTTAAAGGGATACAGGCCAACGTGGTTGCCATCGATAACCTCAGAGCGATCAAAAAAGCGGTCAAATATTTGATCGAAAACAATCACACCAGGATCGTCCATTTTGCCGGTCCACCGCAATCCTCTCACACCCAGGAACGCATCGAAGGATTCCGGGATGCTTTTAGCGAGAGTCCGCTGGTGTTCAGTAGGGAGATGATTATTTCCATCGGCTCCAGACATGAAGAGAGTTACGGTAACACTCTGGAATATTTTAAACAAAAAAACCGAGAAAACTATCCCACCGCCATCGTCTGTTTCAACGATCAGCAGGCGCTCGCTGTTTTAACCGCACTCAAGGAGTTGAATATTCGTGTGCCGGAAGATATTTCCATTGTCGGCAATGATGACATTTCCTATGCAAGAATTTATCCGGTGCCATTAACCACCATCCGGGCGCCGCAGGAGGAAATCGGCCGTAAAGCGGCGGAAATTTTAATCAGGAATATCGAGTCTACGGTGATTTTGCCCACAGAGCGCGTGGTTTTAGAGACCGATTTTATCATTCGAGAATCCTCAAGGCCATTACCTGCCGTATAAGATTTTACTCCTACGGCGTTGACGCACAGTATGTTTGGAGTGTTGACAATGATGTTTCCCCCCGTCACCAGGTTTTAGAATATAAGTGAAAACGGACAGCCCCCGGAGGTTGCCGCATTTTTTGCGTCAACTCGGGGTGTCTTTGCCCAGTGAAATCAAGTACATGCGGAACACACGGGGTCGCAAAAATTCCTTGAGGGTGGGCTTTAACCCAATAAAATGCGCCCGAACGGCTCGGATATTTTACGGCAGGGTGCCGTAGCCGCTTTTCGCCGATTCACACACCATTTGCCTCACATCGTCCATACATCCTGGTTTTTCGAGCGTATAATCGCCGACTTTGCAATAAGGCACACTCTGCCGGCGGATTTCACACATACTCTTATTTTTTTCCAAAAACCATTGCATTTAGATGAATTAAACGATATATTACAACAAGGATCAAAAAAAATCACGGACTAAAATCATGGGTATCCCAAGTAATCACTGATAGGTGTTTAAAGGGTAATTGGGTAACGCCGGGTGAGACCCTGTCATTACACCTAAACGGTTAAAAGCGAATTTGGGAATTATCGTGCAGAGGACGAACATTCCAAGCCCGTGACCTGACCTGTATACGACGCTCCGGCACAGATAAAGAGAATTGCAAGGCGCTGAAAATATCCGCAGAGGGAAATTTTTAGCGCCTTTCGTTTTTTTACAAATGTCTAAAGTCCATAAAACCTCGAATTCCCAGTCCCCTCGCCCAATTGCGGGAGAAGGACAGGGAGAGAATAACGTTTTATTTCCATTGTTATTCTGTGTAGCCCACCTGGAAGGTGGACCACACAAATATTTATCTTTTTTTACTTTTTGGACAACCCCGATCTGTAAAAAAAGCGGATGACAAAATGACTTGTTGGAGGGAAAAATGAAAAAAGGCGGCAAATTCTGGTTGAAATGGGGCTGTTCGGCGATCATTATTTTTTCATTGCTTACTGTCATGACCGTCTCGGCGGATCATCTCACGATAACGCTTTCTGCCGAATCCTATCGAATCCAGCCTGCAGGCGACGGTTATCAATCCATCGAAATGGCGAACTTTGGGGCATTGAATATACCCGGTGAACCCCAGCTGCCGGCAAAGACGTTCCTGATCGCCATCCCCCCGGGCGCCGTCGTGCGCCAGGTGCAGCTGTCTCCGCAGGCGCCTTCGGAAGTTCCGGGCCTTTACAGAATCATTCCCGCCCATGCTGTGATCGAGGGGGAATCGATGGCCGATACGGATATTCCGATGCGCATCGAGGCGGCTCAATCCGAATGGCAAACCAATTATGATCGCGTCTACAATCAGGATGATTTTCATCCGGCTAAAGTGGCCACCTACGAAGGAAGCGGCCGGTGGCGCAATTATGATTTCATCCGCGTGCGATATTGTCCGTTCCAATATCGACCGGCCTCCGGCAGACTCTATGCCTATCCATCCTGCACGGTCTCCATCGACTATGATAGGCCTTCTCAAGATAAAGTATATTCCGACCATACCTTGGACGACCTCATCGCCCCCTATCTGGTCAATTTCGAGCAGGCGCAAAGCTATTTCACCGTTGAAGTAACTGAGCCGCTGAAAGCCAAATACGACTATGTCATCATCGTAGAAGATGAGGACATGCGCAAAACGGTTAGTAATTTCAGGGCCTGGAAGGAAAAACTCGGATTCAGCGTCAAAGTGGTGACCACCGATTCCATCTATCAGCACGTCAGCGGGCGTGATAAGGCCGAACGCATCTGGAAATTTTTACGCGATAATTATAGTGTTGAATATTGGGACATTCGTTATGTATTGCTCATCGGCGACGTCGACCGGCTGCCGCAGCGCCTGCTCTATCCGTCCGATACGGCCAGTCCCTATGCCTCCGATTTCTATTACGCCTGCCTGAATATTAATTGGGATGTGGATGGCGACAGACGCTGGGGTGAATTCCAGGATGACAGCTTTATGCCGACACCCGATGTGCTGGTCGGTCGCATCCCGTTCAACGACTCGGTCAGAGTTCGCAGCATCTGCGACAATATAATCGATTTTGAAAAAGATACGGACGCCTGGAAAAACAAGACTTTGATGGCCATGGGCGTACTGGATTATTTTTCCGGCGGCAGAACCGACTGCGCCGTGCTGGCCGAATATCTCAAAACCCATGTATTCGATCTACACGCCTGGAGCTACACAACGCTGTACGAGAAGAACGGACTGTCGCCATCCACCTATACCTGCGACAGCCCGCTCTCAGAGAACAACTACCTGTCTTATCGCGGACCGGAGCGCTACGGCGTTATAAATCTTTCCGCCCACGGCAATCCCAATGGATTGGGCAGCATGGTTTGGGCAAAAGACCTCAACGGTAACGGCGTCTGCGATGGCAAAAAGAAAACGGCGGAATGGACCTATACCTGGTTCAGCGGTATCGGCAACATCACCACCGATTGCGTTTCCTCCATGGTCATCCTAAACGGTTGCAGCACCGGACCGCTTTTGGGCCATGATGCCAATTTCGCCAATTCACATAGCCGTTCATTGTATCTGGTGACGGTAACGCGCAATTCCATGGCCAAGGAATATATCGAAAACGGCGCCGTGGGAGTAATCGCTTCCTCGGCAGGTTCGGACTATTGTCATAATTGGTCCAAACCCGGAGACGGCCATTCGCAATCATTCGATTATTACTATCATGATTTTCTCGTCAACAAGAACCAGAAAATAGGCGATGCCCACTACAGCGCGCATATGGAATATGCCACCAAACACAATTTGCAGCGCGGCATTCTTGATTTCGGTTTCCTCGGCGATCCTTCCATCAATTTGCGAGGGTATGAGGATCATCCCGGCGGCGCCGATATCGTCATCCACGACAGCACCTACTATGATTTTGCCGCCGACAATGCCGACGACGGCGATATATACGTCGCGGTGCTGACCAACAATCCGAAAACCGGTTTTTTTATGGGGTATATTAAAATCTATAAATCCACCGACCACGGTACAAGCTGGTCGCTCTGGCATACCGTCAGCGCTCGCATCGGATTTCGCGCCCTGGATGTATTGGTGAGCGAATTCGGTTCGGATGAATTCAAAGACCCGCGTCTGCTTCTGATTACATCCGATTTGGGCGGTGAGGTCGCACTTTACCGTATCTCACTATCGACCGGATACGAAGACAGGGTATCGCTAAGTAATGAGGGCACGGATAGTGAAATCTGGAATATCCAGATCACGCGCGATCCCATACCAAAATCATTCAAGTTGTATGTAACTTACGATGTCTACAATGCAAAAACATCCCTGCAGCATCTGATAAAATTTTGCCGTTCCAGCAGCAATGGCATCAGCTGGCAGGATTGGGTCACCTACAACGACTATTATCTCCCCAGCATTGATGCAGGTCCGAATGGAAAAGTGTACTGGGCGGCGGTTAAATACAACCAGACCGAGGATGTCTGTGTGCGCAGCAGCTCGGACTATGGCGCTTCCTGGGGCAGCTGGACCAATCTCACTGCCAACGACGGCGGCACTTCACACGATACTTCGACGCCGTGTGTCGCTGCTTCCACCGATGGCGCCATCCCAACGGTCTGGGTGGCTTACGACTATTATAATTCTAAAGTGAACGTCAATGGTAATGACATTCGTTACGCCTGCAGCATAGACGCCGGCGCCAGCTGGACCAAAAATAAGGTATTAACGGGTAATGCCGGGGATGAAAGATATTTTGATATGAATAGTTATCGCGCCAGTCCGAATCGTTGGTTGAATATCGCTTATTATTACGGCAGTAACAATCCGGCGGTCATGTGGCAATGGAGCAGCGGTTCCTTCCCGCTGCACTGGCATACACCACGGTTGATCAACGATAATGCCGCTGATGATGTCTCCTCACAGAAAGTCGTATATTCTCCCGGTTCGCCGGTAACCGGCAGCGGTGTGGTATATGGTGGCGCTTCAGATGAAAACGTCTATTTCAGCGCGCCGTGGCTGAGTAGCAAGTTCCAGATGGAACAGTATGGCGAAGCGGATGAACTCACCCTGTCGCCGGAGCCGGGTGAGGACGCCATAAACCTGAAGCTTTTTGTACCGGTTCCAGATCGTGTACGCGTTCAAATTCACAATGCTGCCGGCACCCTGGTGCGTTCTTTCAGCCGGGACCTGCCCAATGGACGACACGAAATAGTGTGGGATGGACGTGATCAGAGCAACCAACCGGTGGCGACCGGACAGTATCTCTGTACGGTACATACCTCCAGCGCCAATGCTACCGCGTTGCTAAACTGGCAAGCAGCCGCGGCGGAAGGAACGCAGCTACCGGATGATATCAGGCAATGGCAAAACACCGCGGACCTGGAGGGCGCTTTTATTGTCTCGGATATTATTCCAACCCATGACGGCGCCCTGTACACCGCTGTGGTAAGTAACGTGGATGAAACTAAAAACGAAGGCCGGATATTCTTTACGCACAACAACGGTGAGAGCTGGGAAAGAAGTAACATGCCGCCGGACGGCTGGTCATTGAGCAGGCTGTTTCAGACATCCAGAGGAACATTGCTGGCCGGCGGTCTGGCATGGGTTGATGAAGAGCCCAGGGGATTCATTTACCGAAAAGAAGCCGGCGCCATGGAGTGGGCTCCGGTGCTCTTTTTTCCGCACGGGTCTGTCTATGACATGATCGAAATAGACGAGGGTCAACTCTACGCTGTAAGCGGATGGAACGGTCAGATTTTTAAATCGGAGAATGACGGTATAGAATGGCACGAAATTTTTACCGGCGCACCAGGTACGCACATTTACGCCATCATGTACGCCGAGGGGGCTTTTTTCATCGGCGGCGAAGATTCCGATAACAACGGATTTATCTGGAAATCCGACAACGGGCAGGACTGGATGCCCATGGATGGTTTGGAAGGCGTTATGGCGGTCTATGATTTAATGCCCATGCCGGACAAACGACTGGCCGGCGTCCGCGCCAACGACGGCGGCTGGGTGTATGAGCTTTCTCCGATGCCGCCTCTATGGACAAAACTGGTAGAGTTCCCCGAAAGTGAGGTACGCGCCGTGCATTGTCTGACGCATGACGAGGCGGGAGGCATCTACGCCGGCGTCGAGATGAGTCCCGGGCCCTCTTCCACCAGGGTCTATGGTATCATGCCGCCCTATACCCAATGGCAAATATTCGGCAGTGAAATTGATATGGCCAACACGACATACGTATTGTGCTGGTGGGAAGGCGCTTTATTCGCCGGCACCGGTCCGGTTTACGGCAATATCTATCGTTATGATCTGGAGACCGGCGTCGCGGTTGAGGATGATCAGAGCGGGCGCATTCCGGCGAATAGCGACCTGTCGTTGAACTATCCCAATCCGTTCAATCCGGCGACGCGCATCGATTATCAGGTGGGCAGGGGAGAGGCTCATGCGCAGGTCATTATTAACATATACGATATCCTTGGCCGCGAGGTTATGTGCCTGGTTAATGAAACGAAAAAGCCCGGTTATTATTCTATTCTGTGGCACGGAGTGGACCGCAGAGGCGGGCGGGTGGCGACCGGTATTTACTTTTGCCGCATGCGCGCCGGGAACTTTGTCAAGACAATCAAGGTGGTGGTGAGCAAATAAGGAAAATTTTCCTAAACGAAAATAGC
>JAFGSU010000418.1 GCA_016934435.1 Candidatus Zhuqueibacterota bacterium
GGATAGCCCCACGCTCTCTGGCGGCCTTGTCTGCCACGTTCTTTAGCGGACCTGTCCGCCATGCATTTTGGCGGACCTGTCCGCCACGCTTTTTGGCGGACGCCCAACACCCCGTAAAAAATCGATTGAAATATCACTCCCCGATGCCGAACAACTCGCGCAACACCTCACGCGCCTTGCGCAGGGCAATGCCTCGATGGCTGATGCGGTTTTTCTCGTTTAACGTCAACTCTGCAAACGTTTTATCCAATTCAGGGAGCAAAAATACCGGATCATAGCCAAAACCGCCCTGACCTCGACGCTCGCGAATGATCATTCCCCGGCATTCGCCTTCAACGGTTCTGAGCTGCTCACCCATAGCCACGGCCATGACACAGCGAAATCGCGCCTGCCGTCGTCCATCCGGAATCGTTTGCATCTCTCGCAACAATTTGCGAACGTTTTCTTCATAGGTCGCATTTTCGCCGCTGTATCGGCTGGAGTGAACGCCCGGTGCGCCGTTCAGGGCCGCTACCTCAAGGCCGGTGTCATCCGCCAATGTCGGGATACCGGTGATGTCCGCCAACATCCGGGCCTTTTTAATGGCGTTCCCTTGCAGCGTATCCTGATCTTCTTCTACTTCCGGCAACTCGCCCCATTCGGCTGCGGGTATGAGCCGAACGGACAGGCCGCGCAACGCCTCTTGTATTTCTGAAATTTTATCGCGATTGCGTGTGGCCAGCAATAACACACGATCCTTGCTCTCGAATCCCGGAGGGTCGGTCAGCTCAGATACTCCTTCTCATTGCATTTACATATAGGGAGGTAATTATCCTTAAAGCGCCAGCTGTCTTTCTTCTTATTCTTATCCGTCTGCACCACATAATAGGTGACAATTGCTTCCTTACATACCGGGCAGACGTGGGACGGACCCGCCTGGGCTCTGGCTAATTTGGATTGAAAACTACGATCTTTTGCCATTTTAACCTGCTCCAAAACTGAATTGTTATCATTAAAAATACAAACTTATAATTTATAAAAATAAATGTCAAAGTCAACAGGAATATGGGTGATGGAAGGAGCTTTATCTGTTTTTTACCATAGCGCGCAGGCGCATCAAATCCTTCTCCATTTTGTTAATGCGCAAGAGCAGTTCCTTCTGCTCCATCTGAGCGGGGGATGGCGTGGGAGATATATTGAAATGCCGGAAATACTGTATGGAGGTGGATTGCGCTGTTTCCGGATAGGGTCTTTTTGATTTGGATAGTTTGGCATCGCCGATGGTCATATTCACAGTATGAAGGCTGTCGCCGCGTAAAACACCCAAACAAATTTCCCCGCCCGGATGGTGTCGACGAATATATTGTGCCAGTTCCATGGAGCTTGAAACGCGCTCGCCGTTCACCTGCACCACAATGTCGCCGATGCGCAAGCCGGCTTCCTGCGCCGGACTGCCGGGTTTGACCTCGCTGATGTGAATCCAGCCCTTCACGCCCGGCCAATCCTCAGCTGTAACGCCGACCCATCCTCTGGATGCGCTTTGATCGCTAATCATTTTCTCGACCCGTTTAAAAATCTCTCCACTCGGATAAGCCAGCGCCGGTTCGCTGTAATAGCTGCTCATGGTGGAAAGGTTTCCGGGACTGATGAATCCCGCCAGCAGCCCGATGAGCCTTCCGGAACTATTGAATACCGGTCCGCCGGCATTGCCGGCAACGATGTTGGCCGACAATTGGATCATGCCATCGCTGCGCACCGCATTGACGATGCCGAGGGAAACCGCCGGAGAAGCGCCGAGGGCATTGCCGACGATGGTCACATAATTGCCCGACTGCGGTTGCGCAATCGAAGTGGTTACGGCTTGCCCGAGCTTTTCCCGGGTTTGTAAAACCGCGATGCCAAAATCTTCATCCGTTCCAATCAACATCGCCGGAATCTCGCGGCCATCGGATAGCGTCAGCGAAATGTTCTTGCTGTCCCAGATGACGCTGATATGGCTGATGACATGTGTGGAATCGTAAATGATGCCTGATCCGACGTTGGTTATTTCCAGGGGGTGAAGCGGCTGTTCTTCCCGGCCGCGCTTCCAGAAAGAGAGGTCCCCGTCCTGTGTGATGCCCAGTTGAATCTGCGCTGAAACGGTCACCACCGAAGGTTTGACGCGATCCAGCAACCGTTTCAAATCCTGTTCCAATTTTATCAGGGTCGATGTTTCTTGCGACCACAACGGCGATACCGAAAAAAAGGCAAAAGGTGCAATAAAATATATTAGAGTTATAAATCGTCGCACGCTACTCATCATTTTACCCATCATCACACTCAATAATTCCTGCCCGATGGTTAGAATTGTACAGGTGCACTGACCTGTCTCACACCGGATAAATTTTCTTGCGGGCGTTGCAGGCCTGCGCGGCTGGTGTCTGCGGGGCGACGTTCAAGTTGTTGCTGCTGACCGGCAGCATGACGGCGATTCATGCTTAATAACCGTTCCATGGGGATGGGCTGCATGACATAGTTTTTGATCCTGGACGGCGCAGCCTGTTCCGTCTGCTGCACGGGGATCACAACCGTTTCCGCAGCCGTACTGTTAGTATAGATGCTCCGGGAATCTGGCGCCCGCTGATTGATAACCTGATCAATAAAAATGCCGCCGGCAATCAGAATGATGGCCGCCGCGGCATAGGCCGGAACCTGCCATGCCCATCCAGTGATCGGCAGGGGTAAGAGCGCGCGTTTCCGGTTGACTTCTCGCCGCATTCTGGCATGAAGGAGGAGGTGAAAGTGCGGAGATGTTTTGAGCTTGGGTAGATTGCGCAGCGCTTGCCGAATTTGACGCGCCTGCGCAAACCGTTTCTCGCAGTGCGGGCAAGTCCGTATATGGGTGGAAATTTCCTCTTGCTCTTGCCCCGTCAACATCCCATCCCAATAATTGAACGCTTCTTTGACAATTCTGTCGCAAATTTTCATCGACACCTCTTCATTTGAGTCACTTTCCATGGCTTCAAGAATCAATATGAATGATCGAATATACTTCGATAGGTAATACCGATATCCTGTTGATCTGTGAGCCCCACGATCCTTTCATTATTTCTGTCTATCCATTAAATCGCCTAATTTCGCCTGCAATTTAAGGCGCGCGCGATTTATGCGCGATTTTACCGTACCCAAAGGCAGATGTAGAATTTTACTCACTTCTTCGTATGGAAGTTCCTGAACATCGACCAACAAAATCACTTTTCTAAAGCGTTCCGGCAGCTCTTCGATGGCCTTCTGGATATGCTTCTCCGCTAAACTGCTTTCAACCTCCCGTTCCGTGTTTGCTTTGACGTCCTCTATTTCATATTCCTTGTCGTCAAAGCCCAGGTCGGAGATGTAAACAATCTTCCGCCGTTTACGTTTGCGCAGTTCCGTTTTTGCCAGATTACCGGCGATGGTATATATCCAGGTGCTGAATTTGGCGATCTGTCGATAAGCAAAACGGTTGCGAAAGATGCGCAGGAATGTTTCCTGCACCACATCTTCAGCTTCCTGCGCGCTTCCCAGGAATCGATAGGTAAAATTAAAGAGCTGATCCTTATAACGACTTACGATCAGGTCAAAAGCATACAGATCACCATCCTGGAATCGCTTTATAAGTTCCTCATCGCTGATCTGTGAAGATTTGGTCTCCTGTCCTGTCATCTATTACCACTTTAGTAACCATTAAAATGTGTAAAAGTTCCCGGGTCTTTTTTTTCATCCCCCAGCTGCAGATTCAGAATCATCAGTTCCATCACCAGTCCGGGTTTACTCTGGCTGGATTTCAATCGTTGATCCGCTTCCAGAAGATGTTCAAAGGCTGCAGCTATCTGTTGTGGACTGAAGGAAGCTGCCTGCATGCTATAGTTTTTGAGGAAAAAGGGATGAATGTGCAGATCGCGAGCTATGGACTGGTCGGCGGCACGGCGCGTTTTTGCGGCTTTCAATCGGGATAGGATGATAAAATGTCGTGTAATCATGGCAATAATACCGGTGGGCGTCTCACCCTGCCGAATTAGATGCCGGAGAATGAGCAGGCTCTGGAGTATTTTGCGCCGTCCGATGGCGTCACAGAGTTCAAATATGGAAAACTGCCTGTTACTGCCGACCACGTTTTCCACATCGCCTACCTCGATTCGCGAACGGTCCTGCAGGTTTATCCGGATTTTTTCAATTTCAGTAGCCAGGCGCCGCAAGGAATTGCCGACCGTACCCTGCAGCATCCGGATGGCTTCCTCCGAAATGCTTAGCTGCAAATCCTGAACGTATTGCCGTATCCAGTCCGGTACCATGTTGTCATAGAGCTGTTTGAGCTCTACATGGCTGCTGTTTTCAAGTAATCGTTTATAAGTGGCTTTGCGCGCGTCTATTTTGTCGGCCGTCAGCACCAGGCATGTCGATGCCAGCGGGCGCTGGACGTATTTGATCAACAGGTCCAGATCGGCTGCTTTCAACTGGTTGATGTTTTTCACCAGGACGACCCGGCGCTCCGCCATCATCGGATAGGCGGAAGCATAGTTGACGATGGTTGCGCCATCGGTCTCACTGCCGTAGATAACATTCAAATTAAAGTCGCGGCTCGCCGGATCGACCGCCAGCTGCACGCAGGTCCGGCACAGATGTTCAATGAGAAAATCTTCTTCTCCGTAAAAAAAGTACACCGGCTCGAATTGTCCCTGACGCCAGTTCTTCTGGATGATGTCACTTGTTGCTTTCATGGTTTCATCGATACATTTATTATGCTATCGGCCGCCGCTGTTATCTCAGCGGCAACAGGATAAAAAGGCGTTCAAGAGCGCAAGACTGGTGGAATCATCGTCCATGGTTTCGGGGTGCCACTGCACGCCCAGGAAGAACCGAAATCGATTGTCTTCAACACCCTCGATGATGCCGTCTGATGACGATGCCGATACCTGCAGGTCGGGCGCCAGCTCTTTAATGGCCTGATGATGCGACGAGTTCACGCTCAGGCGCTCCTGCCCGAGCAAACGGTTGAGCAGGGTGTCTTGCACAATGCGGACGTCGTGATAATGCCACTGCGGCTTGTTGGAGGAGTGGTGCTGTATGGCCTTTTCAACCTGCTGCGGGATGTCCTGGTAGAGCGTGCCCCCCAGGGCGACGTTCAACATCTGACATCCCCGGCATATGCCGTAGACCGGTTTTTTTTGTCGTCTTGCCTCCAGAATCAAAGCTACCTCCATGCCGGTGCGCGGCGCATCAATACGCCACTGGCCGGGAATGATGGCCTCGCCATAGGCACTGGCATCAACATCATCGCCGCCGGTGAGCAAGAGTCCGTCGATGCGCGCCACGATCGCCGGGATGGGGGATAAATCGTGCAGCGTCGGCAGCATCATCGGGATACAGTCGACCTTTTCGATGTGCCGAATGTAATCATAGGTGATAAAATAAATTCCCACGCCTTTGCTGAAAATGCGGCTATCCGTCGCCGGGCTCTGATCCATGGTTAGTGCGATTAACGGCTTTTTCATCTTTTATATCCTCAGATGAGATAGAGGCCGATGATTCCAAGCAGGATACAATACGGTGCGAACCAGTACAGCTTGCCCCGGCGCAAAATCTTGAGCATGAATCGAATGGCAAGATAGCCGGAAATAAACGCCATGATGGCGCCGAATAAAAGCGTGACGGCCTGGCCGCCCTGGATGCCGACCTGCAGTAATTCTCTACCCTCGATAATCGCAGCGCCGAGAATGGCCGGTATGGAGAGCAAAAAGGAGAAACGCGCCGCCTCTTCGCCCTCGACGCCGCTATACAATCCGACGCTGATGGTACTGCCGGAACGCGAAATGCCGGGCATAATGGCCAGCGCCTGCGCCAGGCCCATCAGGAACGTATTCGCAATGGATAGCGGTCGTACCGGTCGGCGTATGAACAGCGTTAAAAAAAGAATCACGCCGGTGACGATCAGGTTGATGGCTGTTTGATGCGGGTCTTCAAAGGCAGCTTCGATCCGGTCTTTGAAGAAGAGCCCGACCACGACGGCGGGTATGGTGGCGATGACGATGTATACCAGCAGACGGATATTGGCGTCGCGACGATAATCTTCTCTGAAAGACGGCCATGGCCTCAGCAGTGCGAAAAATGACCGCATCATGCTGTATATGTCCCGCCGAAAAGCCACCAGCACCGCCAGCAGCGTCGCCAGATGAGTAAAGACTTCAAAAGCGATCCCCGGCTCCCGGACGTTGAGAAGGGTCTGTCCTAAAACCAGATGGCCCGAACTGCTGACCGGCAAGAATTCCGTCAATCCCTGCACGATTCCCAGTAAAATAGCCTGTCCAATGTTCACCTGTGCTCCCGATTCCTCTGTGATCCTTGGTTTCAATTACAGCATGGACTGCTTGCTTCGGCGGCATGTTGCGTCAAAACAACGACAAATAGTGGATTGGCAGCGGAGGCACCGAATCAGCACAGGACCATTGAGGTTTGCAGGTGCGGAATGGGTGTCGCTGCCAGGGTATCAATCGATCAATTATAGAGATTTATTTGTAAATTTCCAAGGGAAAAGTATGGGACCTGATGGTGATAACGTGAGCATCTGTGGAAAAAGGGCTCAGAAACGCTAACTTTGAATTAAGAGAAAAATCCTTAAGAATGCACTGAACTAAACAAAAAAACTGCTTTTATTTCAGCGCATGCTTTCTTTAGCTGTTTTTTCAATTTAATTTGGTATTATCTTCACTATTACCCTTTTATATCTTGATAACTGAGGCGTTCCCTTATCCGTGACTCTCAGAATAAAATGAGCCGTTTCTTCTTTTTTAACCTTGGGAGCCGTCCCATAAATCCTATGTGAATTCTCAGGCGGACCAAGTTTTATCTCTTTCTTATAGGTTCCAGCTTCTGGATAGTAGAACCATAAGAAACTAAGATTGTCTCCATCAGGATCGGTTGATCCAGAGGCATCCAGACCAAAACCTTCCCCTGATTTTACAGTGATTTGTTCAGAATGGCTCAATATAGGAACAGGAGGATGATTGGCTTCCTCGTATGATTTTGTACACCAGTCCATGCGGGCAGCAAAATCATTTTGAAAGTCATCGCGCCAGCGCCACAGTGTCACTTTATAGCCAGTAAAAGTTGTTGTGTCCTTCCCAACTGCTCGGCCATACTCATTATGAATGTATGATGTATAGCTATCGTTTGCATTGGTCCAAATTTTTCTTGTCTCAGGCTCAAATGGAACACCTGAACTGACGCTTCCTTCTTTATCCTTGTTAAATTCAGGTTTATATAATTCATATCGGCCACCCCATCCGCCCCATTCGGGATGTTCAGGGCTATTTAATCCATTGGGGATTAAAGATAAAAACGATGGCGTATCCCCTTCGACTCCCCAGGATACATCAGGATATGCGGCGCCAAGTGGCCCATGATTTTGTTGAATGTTTTGCGCAAGCCAAGTATTACTGATATTACCATTATCTATGCCACTCACAAATGTATTTATTGCAGTCCATGTTGCACTGCCATAATGATCGCCAGGGGTAACAATATAAAACAGGGTGGGAAATTTCTTTCGAATCCAGATGCCGCTATCATCCTGGTCGGAAATAGTATAAACTCTGAGTTTTGAAATTAATTTTTCAACCTCTGATTTATTTTTTGTTTTGTTAATTTTATACAATGCCTGGGCAAGTGTATTGACACCTCCCCAAACAGAAATCCACAAAGGACGATCGTCTTTTTCTTCAAGAATTTTTATAATCCAGTCCGAGCCTTCTGAATCCTTTCCTTCACCGACTGCCAGCATACCATATTCTGGCAAACCTTGTTTTACTAACTTGAATAGTGATTCTGCACCGGGGAATCCGTTTTCATGTTTATTGAGATTTGGTTGTATTTCTCCATAAGCCTGAATAATTTTTTTAATTGAATTAGGATTGACTTTTGATTTAAGCCAACAAGATGTTGTCGCAACTAATCCTTGAATATCAATTTGATTTGAATATAAAAGTAATCGAACCAATGATTGTGTATCATCAGGATCAGCTTCAATATCAGATAATACAATGACTCTATTTTTTTGAGTTGCCTGCGTGAAAAGAGATTGAGATGTGAGTATCAGGAATATAATAATTAAAACTAGAACAGTTCTCATAAATATCTGGTCTCCAGAATTTTTAATCAGCTCAAGTTACGATCACCAATTCGTTGCCTACAGGATAATTGGGTAACCCTGTGGGCGGTGTATCTGGAGTTCAGTTCGCGGGTTAACA
>JAFGSU010000419.1 GCA_016934435.1 Candidatus Zhuqueibacterota bacterium
AAAAAGCACCAGCACTTTGAAAAACCCAGTGAGCGAAGAAAACGAAAAATAAACGCGGCTCGACGAAAGATGCGTAAACTGCAAATGCTGGAAAGATAAAAAACCAATCGATTTTTGTTTTGGAGTTAACATGAGCCTCCTGAATCGTCTCACAGACGATATGAAAACAGCCATGAAAGCGGGTGAAAAGGACAAGCTATCTACCATTCGTTTGCTGCGCGGCCAGCTCAAGGATGCGGAAATCGACAAACGTGAGGCGTTGACCGAGGAAGAGGAAATCATGGTCCTCACCAGTGCGGCAAAAAAGCGGCGCGAGTCCATTCAGGCTTATCAGGATGCGGGCCGCGAAGAACTGGCTGCCAGAGAACAGATGGAGCTGGATATTATCCAGACTTATCTGCCGGCGCAGCTCGATGCGGTAGAGGTGGAAAACATCATCGACCAGATTATCGCCGAAACAGGCGCCGAGACCATCAAAGACCTCGGTAAAGTGATGCCGGTGGTTATGGGCCGTACTCGAGGATGCGCAGATGGCAAATTGGTGAGCGAGATGGTTCGTAAAAAACTCAGTCTCTAAAACAGCTGGAATCGTTTTGTGCAAAAAGTGAAAAGTACCGAAATATGCGTAACTTTTCACTTTTTTTATTTTCAGTCAATTTATTAACAGGAATGAGGCCATGAATACCATCGATATTATCGTTCTGGTTGTTTTAACCTATTTTGTCTATAAAGGCTCAAAGGCCGGTATGATCGAAGAGTTACTGGGTATTACCGGCTGGGTTATTGCCATCATCCTGGCTCTGCGATTTGGTGGTATGGCCGGCGAGTATGTGGTGGGTAAACTGCCGCTGGCCATCGGAATTTCCGCCTCCATCATCGGGTTTATCATCGTCCTGCTCCTGGTGCGCATCGCCTTTAAAGTGTTTTCAGGCGGATTTAAAAAGATGGTGAGTTCGGATGCTCAGACCTCTCTGGATCGATTTTTGGGCGCAGCCATCGGCTTTCTTAAAGGCGCCTTCTTCGTCAGTTTGTTCGCCCTGGCCATACAAAGTATGCCTCTGGGCGAAAAGATGCAGACCTTCCGTGAAGAGTCCGCTCTTTACCCGCACATGACCAAATTCGCCCGCGTCGTGGTGGACTCGGTGGTCAAATTTATTCCACAGATTCAATCGCAGGAGATTCCGGATGTCGAGATACCAGAGCTGCCGGAGACATCGGCCATTTTTAAGCATTTGCAGGAGCGAGCAGGTGATGTATGTTGCTGACCGTGTAGGGTCATTGGTTAAGTCTTTAGACCATCTTTAGTATATCACGATCTTGAGGAGTGCGAGACGTCATTTACAGGGCAATAGATTCGACGAAACATCGCGCTCTTTTTTTTATGGAAACAAGCAATTTAAATACAGTGCAAATACTGGAATTTGATCGCATTCGCGAACGATTAACGCAATGCGCGGCTTCCCCGCTGGGTGCACAGCTTGCGGTTGAAATCGCCCCGATCAATGATCTGGCCCAACTGCGTCGAAACATGCAGCAAACGACGGAAATGCGCGATCTTTTGGATTACGATCAATCCGTACCCATGGACGGCATTCATGATCTTCGTCCGCTCTACGCGAGGATCAGGATCGCCGGCGGGTTTCTTTCACCCGAAGAGTTGGTGGCTGTGCAGCAAACCCTCACCGCCGCCCGCCTGTTGAAGGATTATTTGTATAGCCGCAAACAAAAAATTCCAGCGCTCATGCTGACCGCCGAATCCCTCCAGCCTTTGGAGGCCGTCGAAAAGGAAATCCGCCACTGTATCGACGATAAGAATTTTTCAGTTAAAGATCATGCCAGCGCCGAACTGGCTGCTTTACGCAAAGGAATTGCCCGCGCGCAAAATCAGGCGCGCAGCAGGATGGAAACCATGGTGCGCGCTCTGGGCGGCCAGGGCCTGTTACAGGAAAATATCATCACGGTTCGCGATGGCCGGCTGGTGCTGATAGTGAAAGAGGAGTATAAACGACAGGTGCGCGGCCTGGTGCACGATCAATCGGCCAGCGGTTCGAGCCTGTTTATAGAGCCCTTGGAAGCGGTGGAGGACAACAATCGCATCCGCGAACTGCTGGTTCAGGAAGATAGGGAGATTCAGCGCATTCTCATCAAGCTGACCGATAGCGTCCGTACATCCCTGTCAATCCTTGAACTGAACATCGATATCCTGGCCCAGCTGGATTTGATCTACGCCAGAGCGGTTTTTTCCAGATTATTGTCCGCCTATCCTCCGGAGTTGCCGCAGGAGCGCATTATTGAAATTGCCGGCGGCCGGCATCCGCTGCTGTTATTACGCATGGGCGAGAAACAGGTCGTGCCGCTCGATTTGAATTTTGGTGAATCCTTTCGCACCCTGATCATAAGCGGGCCCAATGCCGGCGGTAAAACCGTCGCCTTGAAGACCATCGGTTTGCTGACACTGATGGCGCGCTGCGGTTTGCATATTCCGGCACAGCCGCACTCGAAAATCGGCGCCATCGACAAAATTTTTGCCAGCATCGGCGACCAGCAATCCATCGATAACGATCTTTCCACTTTTTCCTCTCATCTGGACAGCCTGAAACAGATCGCCGCAAAATCCGATGCCGACAGCCTGGTGTTGATCGATGAAATCGGCGCCGGTACCGATCCCGAAGAAGGTTCTGCCCTGGCCATGGCGCTGCTGGAAACATTAACCGCCAAGGGGTGTCTGTCCGTGGTCACCACCCATCAGAGCGCCCTGAAGGCTTTTGCCTTTCGCACCGAGGGCGTAGCGAACGGCTCGATGGAATTCGATGTGAAAACGTTGAATCCAACTTATCATTTTCGTATCGGTATTCCCGGTTCAAGTTACGCATTTGAAATCGCCCATCGAATGGGATTACCCAAACGTTTGATCGAACGCGCCCGGAAATTAGTGGGCAGTCAGAAAGATCGCCTCGAAGGATTGATTCTGGAGCTGGAAGAAAAGATTCAACGCTATCAGCAAGTATTCCGCGATGCGAGTATCAAGGAGAGCGAATATCGTGGTCTGATGAAGCTGTATCAGGAGCGCTACGATGCCCTCAAGCGGGAGGAAAAGCAAATCAAGCGCAGGGCGGCCGACGAGGCGGAGGAGATGCTGCAGCAGGCCAACGCCGCGGTGGAAAACGCTATTCGTGAGATCAGAGAAAAAAATGCGCAACGGCAGGTTATTCGTGAAGCCAAAGAGGCGCTGGCAAAACAACGACAACGGGTAGCACAGGAGAAAGAGGCGACGGCTGAGGAAAAAGTCGAACGCGTTGGCGATGAAGCCATCGTTGCAGGCGATTTTGTTAGCTGGGAAAAATTTCACGGCAGCGGACAGGTTTTATCCAAAGTAGACGGGCAGGGGCGGGTGCTTCTGCAGATGGGCGGCGTGAAAATCAAAGCCCCGGTGGCGGAATTGATTAAAACCACGCATCAACCCCCACAGCAAAAGGGAGGTGTACGCATCGATGTCGATAGCGCCTCGGATTATAAAAACGAAATCGATTTGCGCGGCCAGCGCGCTGAAGAGGCGCTGCAACAAGTGGAACGAT
The DNA here is from genome assembly GCA_016934435.1 of Candidatus Zhuqueibacterota bacterium. Lineage (GTDB taxonomy): Bacteria > Zhuqueibacterota > Zhuqueibacteria > Residuimicrobiales > Residuimicrobiaceae > JAFGSU01. The sequence continues at coordinate 3,576 of JAFGSU010000419.1, forward strand.
TCCTGGATGAAGCGCTGCTGGCGGGATTCAGTGAGGTGCGCATCATCCATGGTAAAGGCACCGGCCGTTTGCGAAATAGTATCACACAATATTTGCGCCGGCACCCTCGCGTGATCGACAGCCGCCTGGGCAATTGGAATGAGGGGGAAGCCGGTGTAACCGTTGTAGCATTGCAGAAAACATGAAACACGAGCTGACAGATATCATAGGGGTTGCGGAGGACGCGGTCAGGAAAACAGGCCGATTTTTGCTGGAAAATCTCGGCAAGGTCTCGAGAGATGAGATCGAGCTGAAAGGGCCATTCGACTTTGTCACCCACATCGATCATCAGGCGGAAAAAATGCTCATCGACAGCATCCACTCCTCTTTTCCCGAACATAAAATTTATGCCGAAGAGCAAATCAGGCAGCAGGGCAGCGATTATCGCTGGATCATCGATCCGCTCGACGGCACCACCAATTATGTCCACGGCCATCCCGTTTTCAGCATCTCGCTGGCGTTGGAATGGCATCGCGAAATAATTCTCGGGATGGTATACGATCCCACGCGCGAAGAAATATTTGTAGCGGAAAACGGCGGCGGCGCCACCCTGAACCGTCGACCCATCCGTGTTTCGCAGATATCGCAAGCTGACCGGGCGTTGCTGGCCACCGGTTTTCCCTTTCGCAAAAAACAGCTGCTCGATCCTTATCTCCGGTGTTTTCAGGATTTATTCACCAGAGTGAGCGGCATTCGCAGGATGGGGTCTGCGGCGCTGGACTTGTGCTATGTGGCCTGCGGCCGGATAGATGGATTCTGGGAAATCGGGCTGTCGCCGTGGGATGTCGCCGCCGGAACTCTGATCATCAGGGAGGCGGGCGGCAAGGTGAGCAGTTTCACCGGAGCGGATGACGCCGTCTGGTCGGGAAGCATCATCGCTTCCAATGGGTTCCTGCATGATCTGATGGTGGCCGGCGTTGAACGATTTTTGCTGCCGGCAATGAAGGACGATGGGCAATGAATCGTTGGATACGCATCCTCCTTTATGCCGCGGCGCTGTCGGCCCTGATCTGGTACGGTCATGCCTATAATCCGGCCATCACCCTGCCCATGTGTCTGGCTCAGCCGCAACGCTATGATGGTTCTGTGATCGAAATCGGAACGGAAGTAACGGTCAGAGAAATTCTGCCGGATGGTTTTACCATTCATCAAATGGGGCGCGTAATACCGGTCCAGGGCCCAACCGTCGGATTGCGAGAGGGCGACTTTGTAGTCCTGTCGGCCGTGTTTCATGCGCCGGACCGGTTGCAGCTGAAAGATATATACGTGGCCAGAGGTAGACGCCGGAAAATTGTCGTCTCCATTTTCCCCGTCATCGTTGTGCTATACGTTTTGATCCGAACCTACCGGTTCGATGTACGTCGTTTCATTATTGTGGAGCGCTGAAATGCCCGAACTGGTAACCCACGCCTTTTCCGCCTATTTCCTCGGATATCATCGCTGGTTCCGGCCGGTGCGCTGGATTTTTTATTTTGCGGTTTTATTGCCGGACCTGTTGTCGCGGCCTCTCTATATTTTGCGGCCGCAGTGGGTGGGCTATACCGTGGCCGTGCATACACCGATTTTTGCGTTTGGGGTTTGTTTGTTGCTGGCGGAATTGTTCGCCGCATCGATCCGGAACCGGGTGCGATGGGCGCTGTTATCCGGCTGTGCATTGCATTTTTTGCTGGACCTTTTTCAGCGTCATCTCGAATCCGGTTATATATGGTTATTCCCTTTTTCCTGGGAATCATTTGAAATTGGCCTGTTCTGGCCGGAGGCACCCCTGAGGCTGGTGCCGATATGGATTGGTCTTATGATATTGTTCGAACTGATCTGGTGGCAGCGCCAGAAGCGGTTGGAATCTGGTCAAGTCGGAATGGGGGGGCAATAGGGTGTCTTTCTTGCCGCATCCAAATGACCAAAGCAATTCCATCGATTTTTCCCGAGCGTTACTCGTTGTCGCCTTGAATAGATTTTTTAAGATGGCCGCGTACGATTAGCATTGTCTGGACGCCTCCATTTCATGATGAGAGCAAATAGTGAAAAGATGGCAAACGGCTTTCTCTTACAGCCGAAAAGCTTTTTGATATTCTACATGTTTCGTTTTTATCATCGATATCATCACTGTGTTAACGACAGGAAGGCAAATGATACACACGCCCGCCCTCATCGTCCACGGCGGTGCCTGGGATATTCTCGATGAAGCCGTGGAGGATCACAAGAGGGGATGTTCGAACGCTGTAGCGGCAGGCTGGCGAGTCCTTGCGGCCGGCGGCAGTGCCCTGGATGCGGTGACGGCCGCGGTGGTGGTCATGGAAGACGACCCCACCTTCGATGCCGGCCGCGGCTCCTTCTTAAACGCGGACGCGGAGGTGGAATTGGATGCTTCCATCATGCGCGGCAGCGATCTCAAAGCCGGCGCCGTGGCGGCGGTACGGCGCTTGCGGCACCCCATACAGCTGGCGCGACTGGTGATGGAAGGAAGCGAGCATGTGCTGTTAGTGGGACGCGGTGCGGAAAAATTCGCCAGCAGCCGGGGCATCAAGTTTTGCCGAACCCGGGACCTGTTAGTGGGCCGGGAACTGCAGCGCTATCAAGCCCTGCGGTCGCGTAAGGATTTTCATGTGAGGGAAGTTTTTGAGAAACAACCGCGCGGCACAGTCGGCGCCGTAGCCTTTGATAACAGCGGGTCATTAGCCGCCGCCACTTCCACCGGCGGTACGCCGCAAAAAATGCCGGGGCGGGTCGGGGATTCTCCCATCATCGGCGCTGGCACCTTTGCCGATAATGAAAGCGGCGCAGCCTTATCAACCGGCTGGGGAGAGAGCATCCTTCGGGTGCTGCTGGCCAAGACGGCCTGTGATTTTTTGAAAGAACATAACGATGCCAACAGAGCGGCAAAAGAAGCCATCCAGGTACTGGAAAAAAGAGTCGCCGGTAAGGGCGGTGTGATCTTGATCGACCGTTTTGGTGGCGTGGGCCTGGCCTTTAATACACCCCGTATGGCATATGCTCTTCGGCAGGGAGAAAAAATTTTCAAAATCGGTATTTAAATAAAAACAATATAAATGTGCTTCGGCATTGCCTGGCGTTGTGAATGCGATGCGGCGTGTCGGCCATGTGAATATATATAATGCCGACGGGGGTAAGCAATAAAACCGCTCATCACAGGGCATAACCGGCCTTGAGCTAAAGCGGTGAAATGCGGTCGTTATCGAACCAGGTGGTATAAACCGATGGCCCGGACCGTCATTGTGCCGGCAGGTCATCCCTTTGCAATGCTGCGAGAATTTTTTGCGCCGCTTTTCGCTTGTCTTTTATCCTATCTTTCACTTCTTCCTCGGGCTGCAGCTGAAGCAACAGCAGGCAATGACGCCTTGCCTCAACGGCGTTGCCCAGCGCTTCATACGATTGCGCCAGTTTCCAATGGATGACGATTTCGTTATAATGGTTGTTGATTTTTTCTCTCTGAATGGAATGAAGCAGCTGCAAATAGCTTTCAATCGCTCCCTGGTGCGCGCCTTTTTTGAACCGCGCTTCGGCCAACGGCCATAGAAAAAAGCGGCTTTGCGGAAACTGATGCAATCCCCATTGCGCATATTGGATGGCGGCGTCGTATTCCTCTTCCTTGATGAAAATCCAGCACAGATTGGAATAGGCGGCCCATTTGGAGAAAATCGAGCATTCGGCGGCTTTGAGCACCGCAGCAATGCCCTCGGCGCGACGGTCCGGGAAAAACGGCAGCCAGGATAATAGGAGGGTAAATTTACTGCGCCAATAATCGTAGCTGCCGATGCCGAGGTAGGGATCGCAGAAACTGGAATCCTGTTGGATCTGGCTTTTTAAAAAACCCATTGCTTTATTGGCGCTGCGCAGGGAGGAAAAATATTTTTTTTCTCGCGCCAGCTGGGAACTCTTGAATACATAAGCGGCGCCGAGGTAAAATTGTGCATACGGATCGGCGTTGTCTGTTAATAAGGCTTTAGCCAGAACAATACTTTTTTCGATATCTTTATAAAAGAGCGCACGCCAGCGCATGCTTTCATAGTCGAGCATCATGGATTGATAAATAGCCGCTTTGAAAAAAGGGCCTGCCGGATGATCAGGATACCGGCTCTCTATTGAGGAAAAAAGGGTTAGGGCTTGTTCGAATTGCTGGTTAATACCCAGGGCGATGCCCTGCTGTAACAGCTCTTGTGGCGGCTGGGAATATGCGCCCGGGGGCAGCACAGAGGCGATGAATAAAGGAAAGATTACCGTAAAAGTAAGGATGCGATGCATAATGAGTGCCTGGCAAAAAAAAAGCCCCTCATCCGCGTGAAGGGCTCTTTGTTACGAGATGAAGATTGATTAATCAAAGATATAATTCATCGGATCAACCGCTTTACCGTCGACGATGACTTCGTAATGCAAATGGGGTCCCGTGGCTTTGCCGGTGTCCCCTACTTTGCCGATCACGGTATGCCGGGTGATGTTTTGGCCCGGTTTAACCAGGACGGTTTCCAGATGAGCATAGCGGGTAACACGTCCATACCCGTGATCAATTAAAACGTACTTGCCATAGCTATGATTGGGCCGGTATCGTGTTATGGCTTCCAGGACCTTGCCATCCGCGCTGGCGTAGACATCAGTGCCGCGCGGGGCGGAAAAATCGACTCCATCATGATGAGCGAACCGGTCGATGATGGGGTCCAGGCGGTAGCCGAATTTATCGCTCACCCGTCCTCCGCCCAGCGGGCGAATAGAGGGTGTCTGTTTTAGTTCACGTAAATTCTGATAATACTTTTCCATTATTTCCTGGCGGCTTTCCACTGCCAGGACGACTCGCTGCGAAAGGTTATCCAGTAATGATTTCATTTTTAAGGCTTGTTCGCTTACATTACCGGAGCCCAATGTCATATCTATGGGAAAGCTGTTACTTGCACCACCTACCCCTAATTTTCTAACGTCACTGTTAATGGGGGGCAAATCGACAAATATCCGCAAGTCATCATCCTGCTTTTCGATGCCTTGTAATCTGTCTTCAATGGTTTTCACTTTATCGTTCATCTCGCTCAGAAGCGCATTTAAGCGGTCGTTAGAACGAGTGAGATTCGTGACTTGCCAGTTATGTAACAAATCAGTGAATAGGCCGAGCGCCAATGAGATAATGACCAAGACAACCGTAAAGCCAACAAATCCGTAACCGATTATCTTTTTCCAATTCAAACTAATTTGTTTTAATTCCGTGCCCCCCAAAGAGAAATAGATGAGCTTGACTTGTTTGTTGCGCATTCCTATTCCCTTTGAGCTATAGATTCCAAATTGCTCCCGTCCTCAGACGCCGTCAAAACATCAAAATATGTAGGAAGGTAAAAATGAGGCAGGCATTTTTTTTAATTTACAATTCTAAATGATATTTGTCAAGTAAAAAGTATCAGAAATAGGCGCTTTATGTTATATTTTTAGTAGATATTTGCCATTATCCGAGATATTTCCTGAGCAAATTACTACGAGAGTTATGTCGAAGTCGACGCAGGGCCTTTTCTTTGATCTGTCTGACTCTTTCACGAGTCAGGTCAAATTTGAGCCCGATTTCTTCCAGTGTCAAGGGATGTTCCAGTGCGATACCGAAATAGAGTTTAATGACCTCCGCTTCGCGGATATCCAGAGAAGACAGGGCGTGTTCGATTTCCTGGCGTAACGATTCAAATTGCAACTGTGAATCCGGGGGCGGCATTTCAGGATTCTCAATGATATCGATGAGTTTATTTTCTTCTTCTTCATCGATGGCGGCATTGAGTGAAAGTTGTTTGCTGGTGGAAGCCAATAAATTTGAAATCTCGGCGGAGCTCATATCCATCGCTTCGGCGATTTCAAAGGGCGCCGGCTCGCGCTCGTATTCCTGTTCCAGGGTCGCAAACAGGCGTTCAATTTTATTCAACGTGCCGATGCGGTTCAGGGGGATACGTACGATGCGCGATTGTTCGGCCAGGGCCTGCAAAATGGACTGGCGAATCCACCATACCGCATAGGAAATGAATTTAAAGCCTCTGCTTTCATCAAAGCGGCCCGCGGCTTTAATGAGTCCCAAATTGCCTTCATTGATCAAGTCCCCGAGCGAAAGCCCCTGGTTTTGATATTGTTTGGCTACACTGACGACAAAACGCAAATTGGCCTTGGTAAGTTTTTCCAGCGCCTCATGGTCTCCCGCACGAATTTTTTTTGCCAGCTCGATCTCCTCCCTTGGCTCCAGAAGCGGAATTTCATTGATCTCTCGCAGGTATCTATCCAGCGAATCTTCCGGATTCTTTATGGAATAGTATTTACTCGAGTTCGCCAACGGGATACGCCTCATGTGAAGGGATCAACATCTGATTAATAGGAGATTATGCGAATTTAAAAAAATATTAGTTATTTGTCAATATGAGATTTTTAGCATATATCGGGATGGGTGATCTTTTATCCATTTTTGTGAAAAATTAATTGACTTTTTCAAATATATTTATAAATTACAGAATGTAAGGTCGGAAATCGCGCTGCGTATATTTTGACAAATGGGTTATTTTTCTTCAGGATTTACACTATGAAAAATTATATTTTCCTTGTGATGTTTTTAGTGGCTCTCCTCTTTACCGGTCTGGCATATTCAGGCGTCATTATCAGTTCTTTTCAAGGTGAAGCGGGTTTAAATCGGGTGGAACTTAAATGGATTGTTACGCTGGAAGTCGATCTCAAAGAGTATGAAATCCTGCGCAGCCTCGATGGGACAAAATTTGAAAGCATCGACCGCGTCGCCGCCAGAGTCAATGAATCCGGCGAAAAAACCTATATCTATATAGATACCAGTGTTTTTAAGGAAAACGACCGGAGTTTTTATTACAAGTTACGATTCAATTACCTGGATGGCACCAGTTCCGATTACGATAAAGTGCTCTGTCTCAATCCGCAAATCTCATCCGCCCGACATACCTGGGGAAGTATTAAGGCT
>JAFGSU010000037.1 GCA_016934435.1 Candidatus Zhuqueibacterota bacterium
AACATCCGGCTGAAGAATCTGCTCGTGCCCGGCACCGAAGGCGGGATAACGCTCCATCTGCCCGAGGGAGAGCGCATGTGGATTTACGATGCGGCGATGAAATATAAAGAGGCCGGCGTGCCGCTGGTAGTGCTCGCCGGCAAAGAGTACGGCACCGGATCATCGCGCGACTGGGCCGCCAAAGGAACGACGTTGCTGGGCATTCGCGCGGTGATCGCCGAGAGTTTCGAACGCATCCATCGCAGCAATTTAGTGGGCATGGGCGTTTTGCCGCTGCAATTTAAGCCGGGCGATTCGGCCGGGTCTTTGGGCCTCACCGGACGCGAACTCTATTCCATTCATCTGGATGATCAATTAAAGCCGAGGCAGGAAGTGCAGGTGGTCGCGCGGCAAGACGGCAGGGGTGAAATCATCTTCAATACAGTGGTGCGCATCGATACGCCGGTGGAAATTAGCTACTATCGCAACGGCGGCATTTTGCAGACGGTATTGCGGCAGATGTTGAAATAGGCCGATTGAAAAAAAACAGGTCATTTTGGCGATATGGATTCTGTGCCTCGGTCAACATCTCAGAACAGCAGAGACCGCCACGCTCCAACACAGCCCATCTGAGAATTGATGCTCGATTGCTCCGCTCGCGGTGACATCCTTTTTTTTGTTATTGCGTGAATAATGGCATCTTTGCCATACTCCACTCGCAATGACATTTCTAAATGACAGAGCCCCCTGTCACTGCGAGCGGAGGCGCTGAGCAATCCATTCGTGATAATATGCCGTGGAGCGCGGCAGTCCCCGCTGTAGGAGCAATAAACCGGTCCCTTTTGGCGGAGATTGCTTCGTTCCAGCGCAGATTTGATCATAAACACAACTACAGTTCCTCCACTCGCAATGACATTATTTTTTATGTCCTTTTTCGATCGCGCCGCAAATCACTCCGCCCCGGGCGCTGGGGAGGGACATCCGTCCCAATAGATTCGGATACAGCCACCCGATCCCGCTTCGGCGAATGGCGGGATAAAAATCCCGCATCAGCATTCCGTCCGGCAGCCATCTGCCGGGCGATCTTTTTTCAATATCACCATCGGAACGCGGACATTCCTGTCCGCGCTTTGCCGAACCGTACAATGCTTGCATCTTTCTCCGGACTGCGGCACCTCGGCGCCGCTCCGCTCCTCACACGTCGACGTGTGACAGAGCGCCGTTGTGCCGGCACCCTGCAAATCAAAAGCCGGGAATCGTGATGATTCATGCCCACCGCTATCATCGCCAGCAAAGTAATCAGGTAGGTATAAAAAAAGTATACAATCGAACGTGGTTATTCCCACAGAAGGGGAAAGTAGGCGAATACTCGCCCTTTCAACAGAGATGGCTTCGCTCCAACGCGAAAACCACACCACAAAGTAAAAAACTGCAATAATCTGTTGACTTTGACCAATATCTCGATTATTTTTAGAGGTAGCCGCAACAGATCAGCCATCATCCGCGATAAAAAGCCGCAGGATGAGGCGAGATATCGTCTTCCGATCCAGCTTGATGAGACATAAAATACACGATATGTCAAAAAAGTAGCTAACCCATCTAACAAAGGAGATCCTCTATGCCTGTCACAGTAAACGATCAAAAGTTGTTGGAATTCACCAAAGATGTCTTTTTAACATTTGGTGTGTCGCAGGAGGAAGCCCACATTTGCGCCGACAATCTGGTGACAGCCGACTTGCGCGGCATTCCTTCGCACGGCGTCGCCCGGTTGAAACGGTACGTCGACGGGATGAAAGACGGCACCATTTTACCGCTCACCAAACCCGAAATCGTACGTGAAACCCCTTCCTGTGCCAACATCGACGGCAAGGCCGGACTCGGTCAGGTGGTAGGGCATTTTGCCACCAAACTGGTCATTGATAAAGGACAAAAAACCGGCGTCGGCATCGTTACTGTTTACAACAGTAACCATTACGGCATTGCCGGTTACTACAGCCATATGATTTTAGAAGCGGGAATGCTCGGTATTTCTATGACCAACTCGGCGCCGTTGGTTGTACCGACTTTCGGCAAGGAAATGATCATCGGCACCAATCCCATCAGTCTGACGGCGCCCACCAAACGCAACCGTCCGTTTTTCCTCGATATGGCCACCTCGGTGGTACCGCGCGGCAAACTGGAAGTGTACGACCGTCTGGAAAAAGCGCTGCCCGAAGGCTGGGCGGTCAATTCGCTGGGTAAAGTCACAACCAATGCCGCTGAAGTGCTGAAAAACATGACAGCACGAGCAGGCGGCGGTATCCTGCCGCTCGGCGGTGAAGGCGAACTTTTCAGCGGTTACAAAGGCTACGGCATGTCGGTTCTGGTCGACATTCTCAGTGGTGTCCTATCCGGCGGCGCATTCGGAGATTTGGTGAACCGAAAGGGACCCCAGGGTGAAAAAATACCGGCCGACGTGGCGCATTTTTTTATGGCGCTGAAAATCGAGAATTTCGTCGATCTCGACACATTTAAGGAAAAGATGGATGAATACATCGATCGGCTGAAAAATTCATCCAAAGCCGACGGCGCTACGCGCATCTACATCCACGGCGAAAAGGAATACGAACTCTACGACAAACATAAAAAATCCGGCGTGCCGCTGGACGACAAAACCTATGCGACGCTTAAAACCATCGGCGAAGAAAGAAATGTGACGTTCGAGCTCTGAGGAGGCAACTCCCACAGCCGCAGCCATTGTAACAAAAACCGTCGGAAAGCTCATTATTGAAAAAGATTAATTACCCCACATCCTGATAATCTATCATAGAGGAGACTGTCCATAAAGTGCGATTACAACCGTCAAATATAGTTAAATGACGTCATGGCCGCCTCATCCTGTCCTTCTCTCCGCCAAAAATCGGACGGACAGGCCCCTTGAGAAACGGGGGAGAAGGCACTCATAACGTAGATTCTTTACATTTTTTGAACTTTTGGGACAACCTCATACATAATATATCGTAAATTCTGGCATCAAGAAGTGGGGTTCACCTTCATGGTGGGTCCCACTTTAGCGTAATTGAAATAGAGTGTTACCAGCACGCTGTTCCTTCCCCGTAACCGGGGGATATAATTCGTTTTCTTTGTTTTTTTGACTTTTGACAGCCCCTATACTGCGACGGCGATTCAAACAGAATGATTCCGACGCCATCCGTAGAGGAAAGATATGAAGAAGAGGCACATATATATCCGTTTACTCTTAATTTCCATAACACTCATACTATTCCTACAGATTCCGTACTTTGATTGTTCACTTTTGCGATCATCGTCCACTGAGACCATTGCTTTTAAAACGTTACAATTTGAAATAGTGGGCCACCTGCACATGCCCGGCGGGCCAGAGCCGCATCCGGCCATCATCATTGTACACGGTGATGGTCGGGGCACGCGAGGCTATTATCGAGCGATGCGTGAAAAATTCAACACCGCCGGTTATGCGACGTTCATCTGGGACAAACCCGGATTCGGCGAATCGAAAGGTCCATTCAGCGACGACAGCACCCTGACCGAACGAGCTGCGATCCTGTTGCATGCGATTCGTACCCTGAAAACCCATCCCAGGTTGAACCCCGACCGCATCGGTGTCTGGGGCGTCAGCCAGGCCGGCTACGTGATTCCGTTGGCGCTGCAACAGGGGGCCGATATCGCCTTCATGATCCTGGTCGGCGCGCCCGGAGAGGATGGTGTGCAGCAGACCGCTTATTTCGTCAGCCGGCAAATCCTCTGTGAGGGCGCCTCCGAAATCCAGGCCATGGAAGCCGATTCGCTGGCGGCCGGTGTGCTGCGCGCCCAGACTTATGAAGAATACGTCGCTTACGGACGCACATTGCTGGACCGCTATCCCCTTGTGAAAGTGATCGATTTTATGGCCGGCATCCTTCCGAGAGAACGATGGTCGCCGAGAAAGCGCGACGGTGAAAGTTTCTTCAATCCCATGCCGATCATCGCCAGGACGCCCATCCCGGCTTTGGTGTTCTATGGCGAGCTGGACAAAAACGTCGATCCCATCCAGGGCGCAGCAGCCTACCGGACGGCGCTGGCGAAAGCGGGTAACGAGCACTCACAGGTGGTACTGTTGCCAGAGGTCGATCATGATATGGTGCCCTGCAAGACCGGCTGCATGAGAGAGAGGAACAATCGTTCCAGCTGGCGCGTCCATCCCGAGTATCTGGATGGCATGATAAAATGGCTGAAAAACACGGAGAAAGGAACCATGAAAACACCGATCGTCGATCGTCTGGAAAATTGGCAAAAATATGCCCACTTGCACCCGGCATTCAGCAGGGCATTTGCGTTTTTAAACGATAGCCATTTGGCCGAACTGGCGTTGACCAAACACGATATCGAAGTCGACCAACTTTATTGCACCATGGCCAAGCGTCCGGGCCGGACGCGAGCCGAGTCGCCGCTGGAAGCGCATCAAAAATACATCGATATCCAGTATGTCATCTCCGGGGAAGATGAAATGGGCTGGAAACCGCAGGCCGACTGTCAAAAAGTGAAACGAGCCTACGACGCCGAACGAGATATCATCTTTTACAGCGACGAGCCGGAGCAATGGATCAAGGTGCCGGCCGGCTCGTTCATCATCTTTTTCCCGCAGGATGCGCACGCGCCGCTGGTGAGTGATGGTGAGATCCATAAAGCTGTAATCAAGGTGGCAGTGGAGTAGAGCGGAGTACTGTCTCAGGTCGCCGTTGGACTCCAAGGATTCTGCGTAGCGATTCTTCCATCACAAATAAATTTGTTAATAGGAGAGATATGATAAAAGCTATCATCGATCCTTTTACCGATCGGCAAGTTGGGTTTGTTCTCGTGTTGTTGTCGGTCTTAATGTCATCCAAACTCTTGGCACAATGGCAGCCCACCGCCGGGCCCTACGGCGGCGGAATCCAGTGTCTGGCCGCATCAGGCACTAATCTTTTTTGCGGAAGCCAGGGCGGTGTCTTTCTCTCAACCAACAACGGCGCCGAATGGACGGCGGTTAATTCCCGATTGAACAATTCCAAAATCAAAACGATAACCGTGATGGGCATAAATATTTTCGCCGGAACACACCGCCTCGTCTGGGACGCCTCCCGGGTGCCGTCGGGGGTATATTGCTGTCACATGAGAGTGGCCGATCACATCAGCCTGAAAAAATTGATCATCCTAAGATAGCAGGTGAACAACATGATGGAGAATGGATTTCACAACCCGATATAACAGCACGACATTTGCTTTTTCCGCGAGAGCCATTGAACCAAGTACGTCATGTGCACCGGAAACCATGTTTCAACGAGCACAAAACAGCATTATCTTGCAGGGGGCATGTGGATGGTTTGCCGCATAACAAGCGACTATGCTACCATGTGTAGAAACAAGCGGCCTGCTTTGACAGCCGAAAAAAAATAATATGAAAAAATCGGATCAAAATCCACTCATCGCTCTTTCACTTATCCTATTGATGGGCTGGGGAATGGCCCTGGCCGGAAGCCACAGAGGCGCAACCTTCCACGGAGTACCTCTATTTGCCATGAGTATCGCCTTCGCCTTTTTGATACAGTGGATTTCCTTCCTGCCGGCGTATCTGCAGCACAATGAAAAATTCTTCGACCTCACCGGCAGCATCACATACATTTCCGTGATCATTTTGGCGATGCTGTTGAGTCCTGTATTAGATGGCCGATCGATAGTGCTCTCCGCCCTGGTGATCATATGGGCCGCCCGGCTGGGGGCGTTTCTTTTCCACCGCATCCGTAAAGCGGGAAAGGACGCACGGTTTGATGAAATTAAAGTCTCTTTCAGCCGTTTTCTGCTCACGTACACATTACAGGGTTTGTGGGTGAGTTTTACATCCGCTGCAGCGCTGGCCGCCATTACGGCGATACAACGCAAGCCGCTGGGCTGGTTCGCATTGATCGGTAGCCTGCTGTGGATTTTCGGATTCGCCATGGAAGTGATTGCCGACGGACAAAAAAGTCGTTTCAAGACGAATCCGCACAATAAAGATAAATTCATCCAATCCGGATTGTGGGCCTGGTCGCGCCATCCCAATTACTTTGGCGAGATCGTGCTCTGGTTTGGCGTTACCGTCATCGCCCTGCCGGTTTTGCGCGGATGGCAATACATCACCCTGATATCTCCGCTGTTCGTTGCCTTGCTCCTCACTCGCATCAGCGGCATACCGCTACTGGAAAAAAGAGCGGATGAAAAATGGGGCGGTCAGGCGGATTATGAGGCGTATAAAAAACGCACGCCGGCGCTGGTGCCCGGGCTTTATAAAAAAGATTGAATCCACGCCGGGACAGCCCACATACGAAAATTCCCTGTCCTCTCTTCAATTTATGCTTGTATTTTTGCCTAAAAATGTTATTTTATTGAAATTGCATGGTTATTTTCCTGTGAACCGGATGTGGAGAAACATATGATTCTGCGCAAACTCACCCTTACCCATTATATTTTCATCGGTATTATTCTCGGCGTGCTCTGCGGCTGGGCATTCGGCGAATCCATCCTGCCGCTGGCCGACCCGCTGGCCAATATCTTTCTGCGCCTCCTGCGCATGGTGATCATCCCGTTGATCGTAACCTCTATTCTGTACGGCGTGGTCAGTGTCGGCAGCGGCAAAGGCCTGGGCACTCTGGGACTG
>JAFGSU010000420.1 GCA_016934435.1 Candidatus Zhuqueibacterota bacterium
AATCGGATAAAGTCCATATCGCATGGCTTGGCGTCGCTATATCCAGCCAAGGCCCCTGGTTGCGACGGATCTGCCACCGTACACCGGCAGATAGCAGTTGCGGTGATGACGCTATGGTCCAATGCAGCGCCTCATCCGATACCTGCATCGAACGGATGACAAGCCAGCATGTATCCTGTGGCAACAGCGGCAGCGCGCGGCGCTGCCCTCCCTGTTCCTGGTCAGCGATCATATGCTGTAGATGGAGCGAATCGCCCCTGAGGGTGACCATCAGGAAGGCGCGATTGCGGAGGACCGCCGGCGCCATCTGCATGGCCATGCCGTTGTGCCACCATGACCGGTAACGGTGACCATGCCCCACTAAAAATAGCGTTGTCGGCAGCGAATCCAGACAGGCGAATAAGGCGGCATTTTCCGACATATACAGCCCGCCTGGATAAATCGGCGGATGGTGCGACGATAGGATGATGGGTTTTGTTTTATCCACCGTGCGCCTGAGCCAATCGACCTGACCGCCGTCGATATCGCCCCAGGCCTCCAACGGCAGAGCCGAGTTCAAACCGACGATCTGTACGCCATGCCACGGCAAACAAAAACGGGATGGCTGGCCGAGGATGGATTCCAGCTGTTGCTGCGAAAAACCGCTCCAGCGACTGTCATGATTACCAAGCAGCAAATAGTATTCGAACCCGCTCGAATCCATAATGGCTTTAAAAGCCTGCAGCTCTGTTTGCCAGCCCATGTCGGTCAAATCGCCAGTGACCAGCAAAAATTCCGGCGCGGGTTGCAGTCGATTTATCGTTCTCAAAACAGCGCGCAGGTCGGCTTTGCTCTCATCAGTGGAAATATGGGTATCGGTGAGCTGGACAAAACGATATGATGAGCTCCTGCGCAGGTCGGTTCCACAGGAAATAAGGATTAACGGTAGAAGAATTGATAAGAGTCGTGAACGCATAAGCAGGTTCCTTGCTGGTCATCGGGGGATTGCCCGATAATCGGAGGACAGAGTGCAAATTGATTCATCCCTGAATTCTGAGTTGACTTGCGAACCGAGCAGATAAGGTGCCACCCAAAAGATTAACATATAAACCTGCCGGCAGCGAATCAATGTCATCGCAAAGGATGTGATAAGGCTCTGTCGGCGCCGAATCAATGACCTTTATTTTTCTTGTTTGTTATCAATATTTTTTGTAAATTACATAAATATTTCTTGTTATACAATAAGGAAAAATCATGCCTAGTTCAAAAATTCCCGAGGTTGGCGTCGAGGTGGAGGCATTGTGCACCAAGTGCAAGAATGCGACGATGCACGTCATCACCACCGTCAAGGAAGGTGAGATTTCCCGCGTAAAGTGCAAAAAATGCCTGGACAGCCATCGTTATCGTCCCATCGATGAAAAAATAAAAAAGAAACTGGCAAAGCTCAAGAAAATGAAAAAGGCAAAAAAACCATCCCAATCGCGAGAAACGAGGAAATGGAATAAATTATTAGAACAGGCAGATCCGGAAAACGCTATTTCTTATCGCATGGGCGCTACCTATACCGAGCACGACGTCATCCAGCACGACAAATTCGGTCTGGGTGTGGTGGTAAAAATACTGGAACCCGGTAAAATATCCGTCGTTTTCTCGGATGGCGTGAAAAATATGGTGCAAAATATGAAATCCCGGTGATAAGCAATACCATAAAGTTAAAAAAAAAAGTTCGAAAGTCAACAGCAGTTTTTCGAACTTTTTTTTTATTTTAGAAAAAATTTGATGCATGCAACATACAATTCATCCGGATTTCACAATGTCGGCTCATCGGCTATATAGAGATACCGTTTGATTTTTTTCGTCGGCGTTTTTTCAAATTCTTCAGCCTGTTCGATGATGCGATGGATGCGCGAATAGGCCGCTACTTTACTGTTGACATCCAGACGGATATCCTCCAGCAATTTTTGTACAATCGACTGTGCTTCGGCGCCGTCCAGAGTCGAGAGGTGATATTCCTGCTCCAGCGCATCGTAATCCAGGTAGATTCGCGCCACGATGCGTTTATTCTCTTCGTAGACCAATGATTCCAGCACATAAGGATATTGCGATAAATGGAATTCGATCTCTTCGGGATATATGTTCTCGCCGCTGGGACCAACAATGAGGTTCTTTGATCGCCCCTTGATGAACAAATACCCGTCCTCATCGATGATGCCTTTATCTCCGGTGATGAGCCAGCCGTCCGGAGTGAAGGTGTTTTTGGTTGCCTCCTCATTGCGATAATAACCGCGCATGATATTGGGTCCCTTGGCGACAATTTCACCGATGCCGGTTTCGGGATCGGGATCGAGAATATCTAACTGAACACCGGGGACCACTGTGCCGGCTGATTGCTGCTTAACCTTACCGACGGGATTGACTGTGAGCAGGGGCGCTGTTTCCGTCAGACCATAGCCTGTGATATAGGGAAAACCGCCTTCGGTCAGAAAAGCTTCCACGTCGGGGGGCGTGGCGGCGCCGCCAAAAACCATAAAGCGCAACTCACCGCCGAAAGCCTTGTACAATTTTTTGCCGGCAATCTTGTGCACTACCCGTCGCATGGGAGGCACGCTGTAAAGGGTTTTAGAGAATTTCTTGGCATTGATTTCGGCAATAACTTTCTTTTTGTAGATTTTGTCCATAATCAGTGGAACCGAAAGAATGATGGTAGGTTTGATGACCTCAACGGCCGGCAGCAGGGTTTGTGCCGTCGGCAAACCCTTGATGAAATAGATTTTTGAGCCGGCCAGAAAGGGCGCAACAAAGCCACATGTGCACTGGTAGGAGTGCGATAGCGGCAAAATAGCCAGTAAACGATCGGCTTCGGTGATGGTAATGCTCTCCAGGGCGGCGAGGGCATTCGACACGATGTTTTTGTGCGTCAACATGACGCCTTTGGAATGGCCGGTGGTGCCGGAAGTATAGAGAATCTCCGCCAGATCATCCTCACCTACGCTGTAATCCGATTCCTTGCCCTCTTTTTTCCTGCGGCGGGGTTCTTTTCCCAGGATTAAATCGGCCATATTCTCATAGTCGGCATTCTCCAACTGCAGGTCCTGGTCATCCAGAGAGACGATCATCTCTAAATCGCGCAGCTGCATATCCGCCACCTTGTGGGCGAGTTTGCTGCCGATGAATAATCCCTTGGACCCAGAATTACGAAGGATGTGATGGACTTCATTCTTGTGAAAATCGGGCAAAATCGGCACCGATACAGCGCCCATCATCGTCGTTGCGATGTACGCCACACACCAATCCGGTGAATTTTCGGACAGGATGGCGACGCGATCTCCCCTTTCAATTCCGCGGATTTTCATGGCCTTGATGAGCGCCGTGACGCGCTGTTCGACCTGTGCATAAGTCAGCGGCTTTTCATCGACAAATCCGAGCGCGACTTCAACCGGGAATTGATCCAGTGCAGATTTGAACAGGACGGGTAATGTTTGACGTTCGAGAGCAATCATGTCTTACGCTCCTTTGATAAAAAGATACACAATAGAAAAGAATTTTCAGAGATGCCCATTTCCTAAAAGTATAAAATTCCAGCCTATTGTGCAACAAATTTTTGAATGAAATTCATTTTGGCGGGGATTGCTTCGTTCCAACACAGTCTTGACTATGAACGATCCTCCTGTTCCTCCACTCGCAATGACAGTCTTTTTGTGTCCTTTCGGGAATTATGGCACTTTTGCCATACCCCATTCGCAATGACAGGCTTTTTTGATGTGCTTTCAGGAATAATGGCAGTTTTTCCATACCCAACTCGCGATAACAGGGATAGGCATGAATCATCAAGATTCCCGGCTTAAATTTTGGAGTGCGATGCGGACACCATGCGGTGCAGCAACCTATTGCGTTCGTTTTTCATCAATGCGGGCAGCTTTGCCTCTCAGCTCACGCAAATAGAATAATTTTGCGCGCCGCACCTTGCCTTCGCGCAAGCATTCAATCTTGGAAATATTGGGCGAGTGCAAGGGGAAAATGCGTTCAACGCCCACGCCTTCCGATATTTTGCGGACGGTAAAAGTCTCGTTGATGCCCGCTCCTTTTCTATTGATAACCACGCCCTGGAAGACCTGAATCCGTTCTTTATCGCCTTCGACAACTTTAACATGAACGGCGACGGTGTCGCCGGGACTGAACCTGGGAATATCTTTATCTTCTTTCATTTGCGCGGCTGCAACAAGATCTAATTTGTTCATGGCAATAACCTCCAACAGAGGGTTTAATAATGACGATATGTACCTTATGACTTGGAATACTTTTCATATAAATCGGGCCGCCGGTCTCTGGTTCGCTGCAGGGCTTGTTGCAGGCGCCACCGGGCTATTTCCGCGTGGTTGCCGGACAATAAAATCGCCGGCACTTCCATACCGCGAAAGTTTTGCGGCCGCGTATAATGCGGATGATCCAAAAGCCCTGACTGTACCGAATCGGTTTCGGCGGAATCGATATCGCCGATGGCGCCCGGCAATAATCTCACCACCGAATCGATAATCACCATGGCAGCCAGTTCGCCACCGGTCAGGATATAATCGCCGATGGAAATTTCCTCCTGAATCCAGGTTTTAATCACCCGTTCATCGATCCCCTTGTAATGCCCGCACAGCAGAACCAATTTTTCGCGCAGCGATAATTGAATGGCTTTTTGCTGGGTGTAGTGTTGGCCCGCCGGTGTCATCAGAGTGACGGGCGTCCCGTCCAATTGAAAACGGTCATAGATATCTTCCAGACAGCGAAAAATGGGTTCCGGTTTAAGGATCATACCGGGGCCGCCCCCAAAGCCGTAATCATCCACCTGCTGATGTTTATCGGTGGTATAGGCGCGAATATCGTGAAAATGAATCTGCACCAGTCCGCGTTCTTGTGCGCGCTTCAGGATGCTGTCGCCGAGGGGACTGGACAGTAATTTGGGAAAGGCGGTGACGACATGAATCTGCACAACTATCTCCCGGTTGCCGGCTATTTAATCCAGCAAGCCATCGATGGCATTGATGGTCATCACGCCGGCCTGCTCGTCTACATCTAATATAATATCAGCTACAGCTGGTATGAGATACTCACGTGCATCATTCCGCACCACATAAACGTCGTGCCATGGATAGGAGATGACGTCGCTCAGGGCGCCGATCCTGAGGCCGTTTTGCGTCTGCACCTCGAGTCCGATTAATTCGAACAGATATTGTTTTCCCTCCGGCAAATGAGGCACTTCTGCGCCCGGAATCTCCACCAGCGCCCCGCGCCACAGCTCCGCCTGTTCTCGCGTCTGGATTTCGTGCAGCTGCAGCAGCACCGCGCCATGGACCGTCTTTGCATGATGTATGGTAAAGAGCTTCCGTCCTTCTCCTTCATGACTGAGGTAGAGATGACGGATAATTTGAAATCGCCTTGGATGATCGCTCAGCGCTTTGACGCGCAGCACCCCGCGAACGCCGTGTGGTCGCAACACCCGTCCAATGACCACAAAATCCGGCCATTTACCCCCTTGTTGATCTTTTTGAGGCATTGTTATGATAGCACAATTTAGTGTTTATTCCGCAGCAGGCGTATCCGAATCGGCTTTCTTTTTAGCATCCTTCTTCTCTGTGTCGGTTGTTTCCTCAGCCGATTCTTTTGCCTCCCGGGCGGTGGATTTCTTTTTCTTCACTTCCTCTGGTTTCTGCGCCTGCTCGGCCGCAGGGGGTTCTTCAGTCGCCGGTTCAGCGGCTTCGGCTGTGGCCTCAACCTCGGCCGGTTCCTCCGCCGTTTCAGCCGGCGTTTCAGCTGCCTTTTCCTGCTCGATCGGCGGTTCGGCTTCCGGCGCCTCGGGTTGCTGCGCTGCGGTTTCAACGGCAGGCTCCGCTGCCGGCGTTTCTTCAACCGGTTTTGCAGCTTGCGGTTTTTCCTCCTCCGCTTTCTCGGCTTTCTCCGCCTTGCGTTTGCGCATGGCCGCCTTGGCCTCCAGCCGCTTCAAGCGTTGAACCTGGCCTTCCTTGAATTTGCTCAATTCTCCGGCAATCTGCTCTTCGCTCATGCCGCGTTTGCGCATATCCCATTCCAGCATGATACCATCACGCTGCATTAAACTCCTGACTGTATCCGAAGGGATCGCACCATCGGACAACCATTTGAACGCCTTCTGACGGTCAATCACGATCTCTGCCGGTTGCAGAATCGGATTATAGTAACCGATCTTATCCAGATAGCGGCCATCGCGATTTTTTCGCGAATCGATGGCAACGATACGGTAAAAGGGTTGCTTTTTCTTGCCGATGCGGTGCAATCTTAGTTTTACTGACAACTGATTTCTCCTTTGAATTTTTACATTCCAAACGGCATGCTCATATGCTTGCCGCCACCATGTTTCATCGATTTGATCATTTTTTGAATCATGTTGAACTGGTTCAACAAGCGATTCACATCCTGCACCGAGGTGCCGCTGCCTTTGGCGATACGTTTGCGACGGCTGCCGTTGAGGATGTTAGGTTTATGGCGTTCCTGCAACGTCATGGAGTTGATGATCGCCTCCACTTTAATCAGAGCCTGATCATCCACCTGCAGCCCGCGAAAGGCTTTGGCCTGGGCACCGGGAATCATCGCCATTAAATCCTGCAACGGTCCCATACGCTTGACCTGCTGCAACTGGTCATAAAAATCTTCCAGGGTAAATTCCTGCCGTCGCAGCTTTTTTTCCAATGTGATGGCTTTTTCAGCATCGATGGTTTCCTGTGCCCGCTCCACCAGGCTGACGACATCCCCCATGCCGAGGATGCGCGAAGCCATACGATCGGGATGAAACGGCTCCAGCTGGTCGAGTTTTTCACCGACGCTGATAAATTTTATCGGCCGAGCGGTGACGGCGCGAATGGATAGCGCCGCGCCGCCGCGCGCGTCGCCGTCGAGCTTGGTCAACACCACACCGGTGAAATCGAGTTGCTGCAAAAATGACTGCGCGGTGGTAACCGCATCCTGACCGGTCATGCTGTCGGCAACGAAGAGAATTTCGGCCGGCTGAGTCGCCGATTTAATGCGCGTGAGTTCCGCCATCATCTCTTCGTTGATGTGCAGCCGTCCGGCCGTATCGATGATCACCGTATCCAGCATGTTTTTGCGCGCGTGCTCGATCGCCCCTTTACTGATGGCGACAGCATCCTGAGTGGATTGCGAATAAACCTGAATATCGAGATTGCGGCCGATCACTTTTAACTGCTCGATGGCTGCGGGGCGATAAATATCGGCCGCCACCATCAATGGATTACGACTCTTTCTGCGCAGATAATTCGCCAATTTGCCGGCTAAGGTAGTCTTGCCGCAGCCCTGTAAACCCACTAACATGATAACGCCGGGCGTGCCCTTGCCGAACGCGATGGGCGTTTCTTTCTCTCCCAACAATTTTTGCAATTCATCATGAATGATCTTGATCACCATCTGGCCCGGTGTGATGCTGCGCAACACTTCCTGACCAATGGCTCGCTGTTCAACGTCGGCGATGAACTGCCTGGCAACTTTATAATTAACATCGGCTTCCAGCAGGACGCGACGAACTTCGCGCATGCTGTCGGCGATGTTTTT
Source organism: Candidatus Zhuqueibacterota bacterium (assembly GCA_016934435.1). GTDB lineage: Bacteria > Zhuqueibacterota > Zhuqueibacteria > Residuimicrobiales > Residuimicrobiaceae > JAFGSU01. Next base: position 7,567 of record JAFGSU010000420.1, read on the forward strand.
TTCCGATAGCTTACCCTGTCCGCGCAAATTGCGCAAAACAGTTTCAAATTTTTCTGTGAGCTCTTGTAGCATGTGCCCGAGTCATGATAGTTAAAATATTAAGTAATCTGTAAATATACAAAATTCGGTGTAACGGGTACGATGCAGAAAGAAAAACGCCACCGCACAGGTCCGTAGCCTGACCCGAGAACACCGAATTGATACAATCCGATTTCGGTAGTAACCGGCAAAATAAAGCGATTAAGCGCCACCCACAGGGTTATCGAAATAACCTGTTGACACCGAATCAACGGCAAAAATGATCAAGCCTATTAAAGTAATAAAAATTCAGGTCTTTTGCAAGAAAATTTTCAGATTCCAACAGGCCTGCAGGTCAAAAAGCCGATGCGACCATGCGCGTGAACACGTCACCTTTACTCGCTATAAAAGTCGATCATGCGTTTGATGGCCTCCTGACACACCAGACAAAACTCATTTTCGGGATGATAGATCATCAAACAATAAACCATAGGCCTATACAGACCTTTGGCCGAGTAACCGGCTCCTTCAAACAATCCTACTTTATCATACACGTCCGTATATTGTTCGCGAATGGCCTCGATGTTGTCGTCTACGGCTTTCATTTGCGACCTGAATTTCTTTTTGATGGCGTCACGTTTCTTATCCGAAGCTTTTTTCGCCGCCGCTGCTTCCAATTCTTTGCGCTCCTCCTGCCTGATTTTCCGCTTCATGAGCTGAAGGCTATCTAATGCATCCTTGCCATATTCAGTGGGTATCTGGATGCCCGGCGATAGAAGATGCTGCCATTTTACCTGTCCGGGACTCAGATAGGCGGTGATATTGGGCTCTAACGGTTCCACTCCCTTTGGATAAATATCGTTGTAAGCTACATCGGAGGAATAATACTCGTCCGCCAGCCCGGCAAAGGAGTGGCCGAATTCATGCGGAAACACCATGTTGCTGCGCTCATTATCGACGGTGCTGATGGCGTAATCATTATAGATACCGCCGCCGCCGTACCGTTCGCTGTTGGCAAGGATGATGATGGCATCATAAGGAACCTGTGATGCAATGGCGCGCATCAGTTTGTTCTCTTCGGTGAGCAAATACCGATCGGTATCCAGGGCATTGAAAGAAGCGTTCAAAGTCGTTTTCTTGTATCGTTGTTGGCGCGGTTCATCCATGCCGTTCTCGGGTGAAGGGCGCAAAACCCCGGTAACATTAAATTTATCCTTATGGCTTTTAAAGGGCTCCACGCCGAAAAGCACCTCGACGTACCGATCACAATCCCCCTTGAATTTTTCTTTTTCATCCACGCCGTAGCCTTCTCCGATAAAGACCAGGTCGACGCAGGTGTGTGGATCGCCGTTTTGCAGCGCCGGATAGATAATATCGTGCGGCAGAGTCGTTTCGCGAATAATATGATAATCGGATGGATCAATTTTTTGCGTGAAAATGGCATGAAGCATATTTTTCTTATCCCGGCTTTCCACAACAAAGAGCACAGGGCGTTTTGGATAGGGTATCCGCACCGAACGCTCGTAAACGCGTTTCACGCCCTCGATGGCCGGCGTTGTCGTGCGATATTCGGCGAATATACAGCTAAAGCCGTGGCTGTAGATAAGCTTGTTGGATGCGATATCGTACACCTTTACTTCATAACTGCCGTTATTAAAGGGATCAATTAGATGGTTCGGATTTCCCGGCCAGATGGCTTCCCGGTACATTTGATCGATGGTGGCAAATTCCTCTCTGGCATCGCCGAACTGGTATAAATCGATGCGCAGGGCCTGGTTGATGAAATAGTCGTCAAACTGGATTTTTTCCTGCGCAACGCTCAAAGCGACCAGGAGCATCAGCAATGTCATAACGATTTTATTCATGATTATTCCTCTCTTTTTTTGATCAATTTTACAAATTTCGAAATCGAAAGTCAAGTGGATAATAGTTGAGTAATTATGGAGTGGGGCTGTCCAATGCCCTTTCAGCGGAGATTGCTTCATCCGCCTGTGGCTGATTCGCAATGACATTTTTTGCTGTGTACTTGGGTGCATAATGGCATTTTTGCCATATACCACTTCTGAGGACACAATACAACGATGTCATCGCGAGCGGAGAACACAGATGCAAAAAAAGGCCGGTAAATGCCGTGGAGCGTGGCGATCTCCGCTGAAAGGGCATTGGATAAAGAAAATTACCTTATGGCGGAGACAGCCCAATTCCATAAACCTGCACATTTATTTCTGATACCTGCAGCGCCAAAGGATCCCGCCATCACCTACTCCTCCCCATGCCACAACCAGTCATCCGGCACCAAAAGTTTGGGCATACCGGCTTTTTGCACCGAGACTTTAAGCGCATCGCCTCCGGTTTTTTCAAAATAGATAACCCGGATCGGGTGGAATCCTTCGCTCAGGGCGATCACGCCGCGTCGTTCCAGCACGCCGTGCAGCAGATCATTATCCACCACCAGCTCGTCGCCGATGTACAGGCGGCTGCCGTCGTCGGAGGCGGTATAAAATATGTACATGCCGTCTTCCGGGATGCGGATGTATCCCGTGTATTCAAATCCGAACCGCTCCTCCTGTCGCCGCGGCGAAAAGGTGAAATTGGGCGCCACGCCCGACTTTAGCGCATCCATTTGGGCGAATGCCGGCAGGGCATCCCATTCGCCCTCGAAATAGCGGTAGCGTAATCCCGGCCGCGCATTTTTGAGCAGCTGCGCCGACCTTGGTTCTACCCTGGCAAAAGTTTTTGCGGCTACTCCGCTCACCGGCTTGGCGTCTCTGAAGCAACGGACGCGGACGGTTGCGCTTTGATTAATAAAAATCGGTCTGGCGTACAAGTGCGAGCCGGCCGTCGGATTTGTCCCGTCCACGGTGTATCGGAATGCTACGTTTTCGCGCTCGGCGGCGAATTCGACTTTCAATGAATCGATGAAAATATCAAATTCGGTAAGAATTTCCGGCGGATTGCCGATATCCGCTTTGCCGTCGACATCCAGCGCCACGACGCTGTCGTATGGATCGGGCGCCTCCTCCGGCAGGCGGATGATTATTTCCTCGCCGGTCTGCTCCACTTCCAGCGCCCGTTCCGACTGTGCCAGCAAAACCGCGCGATCCGGCTGATTATAAATATTCGTCACCACCAGTTTGCCGTCCACGGGCCAATCGAATACATGCAGGTAGAGACGGGTGCTTTTATCCGATTCTTTGATCGTACACCGGCCCCAGTCGAGGTGTTTGAATGGGCTGGCCCGGGTGGCATAGATCGCTTCGCCATTCACCGCCATCCATTCTCCCATCTGCTGCAGGTGTTCGATGCTTGCTTGTGGAAACAATCCCTCGGCCGTAGGCCCGACGTTGAGCAAAAAATTGCCGCCCTTGGAAGCGATATCCACCAGATTGCGGATGAGTTGTTTGGTCGATTTATAGTTATGGTTGTGTTTGTTGTAGCCCCAGTGGTCGTTCATGGTCATGCAGGTTTCCCAGTCGCGGCCGGGTAACCCGGTGGCGGGGATTTCCTGCTCCGGCGTGCCGAAATCGCCGGAAAATTCACCGGCAATGGTGAATCCCTCCATGCCGGCGCGACCGGCGCCGACGCGGTTGTTGATGATTATATCGGGCTGCAAACCGCGTACATATTGGTAGGTTTCCCAACCGTAGCGGCTGTTCCAGGTCGACTCCCACTCGCCGTCGAACCAGAGCACCCCAATGTCGCCATAGTTGGTCAGGAGCTCTTTCAGTTGATCTTTCATATATCGATAATAGCGATCATAGTCGGCGCCTTCGCCGGGACGGTCGGTCTCCCACTCCCGCCGCGGCAAATAATCGGGATGATGCCAGTCCATGATGGAATGATAAAAGCACAGCCTGATGCCGTGTTTGCCGCAGGCCGCCGCCAGTTCCTTGAGGATGTCGCGCTTGAAGGGCGTCGACATGACGTCGAAATCGGTGTATTTGGAATCGAACAGGCAAAAGCCGTCGTGATGTTTGGAGGTGATGACGATATACTTCATCCCCGCGCCTTTGGCCATGCGCACCCAGGCGTCGGCGTCGAATAGCGTAGGATTAAATTGGGCGATAAATCGGTCATAAACCGGCAGTGGGATTTTCGCGGAATGGCGAATCCATTCACCGTAGGTGGTTACGCCCTCCCATTCGCCGGCGGGAATGGCGTAGAGTCCCCAGTGGATGAACAAACCGAAACGCGCCTCGCGCCACCAGCGCATGCGGGTATCTTTTTCGGCTTGAGATTGGGCTTGCGCCGGGCTGAGAAAACTCCATGTTAAAACAAAAAGAATCAATATGCTTGTATTTTTCATTCTTTCCCTCAGCTTGTTATTTTGCGGGTGTGATTCTTAAGGTCCAGGCATAGGGGTTGGGCGGAGATTTTTGCATTGCCGGCGGCACGACGACCGTGATGCCGCCTTTGTGGGTGCGCCACGTCAGGGGCTTGGCATATCCCAATAATTCGATGGTCGCTGTCGTATCAGCCGGAACAGCAGGAATATCAATTTCCGCCGGCATCGCCTCGCCCTCCTGCACGAGATAGACGGCATGGATGCGACCATCCTGCAGGGCGGTGTAGGCAAACGCATCCTTCTTGTAAGGATAAAACGGTGCGCTGTTATATATTGCCGGGCTGTTATCGCGCATCCAGCGGCCGATCCGTTCCAATCGATCGTAGGCTTCAGCCGGCCATTCGCCGGTGGGGTCCGGTCCGACGTTGAGAAGAAAATTGCCGCCTTTGGCGACGATCTCTACCAGCGTATGAATCAACTGTCTTGCTGATTTATGGCTATCCCCGGGATTGAACGACCAGGATGAGCCCATGGTCATGCAGGTTTCCCAGGGATAATCGAGCGGCTGCTCCGGAATCTGCTGTTCGGGCGTGCGATAGTTTTCGTATTTGCCGGTCACGGTGCGGTCTACCATGATCAGTCCGGGTTGCAGACGCCGCGCCATGTCGGCGATGCGGTCCATGTGGATGTCCTGGTCGTACGGCTTCATCCCAGCCCAGCTTTTTATATCGTCGGTGATGCTAACACTGGGTCGGACCCAGCCGCCGTCGAGCCAGAGGATATCGACCCGGCCATAGTCGGTGAGCAATTCCTGGATCTGGTTATAGGTGAACTCGCAGAACCGTTTCCAGCGCTGCGGATATTTGGCCGGATCGTAGTTGACGTTGCGATCGGGGGTGGCCCATTCTTTGGCCCAGTAATCCGGGTGATGCCAGTCGGGTTTGGAGAAATAGGCGCCGATCATGAAGCCGCGCCGGCGGAAAGCGCTGAAAATTTCCCGGGTGATATTTGCCCGCGCATCGATGTGGAAGGGGCATTGGGGATCGGTGATTTTGTAATCGGTGTATTTGCTGTCGAACATACAAAAACCGTCGTGATGTTTGGTGGTGAAGACAAGATAGCGCATGCCGGCGTCATGGGCGGCCCGGGCCCATTTGTGCGGATCGAAGCGCAGGGGATTGAAGGATTTTTTCAGGTTTTCATAGTCCCGGACGTATTCGATGTAGTTGCGGCCGCCCCGGCTGCACCACGGCTCATCCTCGGAGCAGATGGACCACGATTCCACCACGCCCCACTGGCAGTAGGGTCCCCAGTGCATCATCAGCCCGAATTTTTGATTCTGAAACTGCTGCAAATTTCGCAGCACCAGCGGATCGGTCTCCACTTCGTCTGGATTGTATTGCGCCAGCAGCAGTATGGGGACAAAACACAGGAGTGCGGCGAGGGACTTCAGTGATAAGATATGGCCACAAATATCGTTCATAAGCGCTTTCGCAATTGGTTGAGAGTTGATATTAACAGATGAGATTATAGACAATATAAGAGATTTATTGAAGAAAAAACAATAAATTTTGCAAGGAATGCTCTCAGGTTTGGCTGCGACAGAACTGCTGACATTTCGGCCCGTGGTGTACTCCGGGGATGTTTTTCTAGCGATAGTAAATACTGGCAATACACCGGTTTTGTTCTTTGCACTGGACGCGGAGCTTACGATAAAACATCTCACCGCAAAGCGGTGCGACGAGATTGAGTATAGAATAAGGCAAGTCCCGTTAGGGACGATATATTTGTAGCAACACATCAGTGAATAAGACAAGACCCGTTAGAGACGATATATGATCAGAGCCGCCGCTGCTGCAAATCTGTGCAAACCACCGATCCTATGCTGTGACAATTGCGACGACGCAGAGCGTCATAGGATTGAGGTTGTCCAAAAAGTACGATAACAGCCGTCAAATATAGTTAAGTGACAGCATGGCCCCCTCATCCTGTCCTTCTCCCCCCTTGAGAAATGGGGGAGAAGGCACTCATAACGTAGAATCTCTACCTTTTTACGAAATTTTTGGACACCTCGAGACTGGGCAGAGCGATGTTACGAGATTGATTGCAAGGCAAAACTCATAGCGCCTTTGCGCCCTTGCGTTCAATTTTAATTTTTAACGCAGGGCGCCATGCTGCAAGGTAAATTCATGGCGTCTCTGCTGCTACGTGTCTTTCTGTATTATGCGTTGCGTTTTCACTCTCTCGGGCGGTGCAACGCTTACTCTACATAGTAACATCTCACGGTTACGATGTTACACACCGGACGCCGTTCGTTTGAACAAACACATCTCACCGCAGAGCGTTGGAACGAGATTAGGTGGTGTGACGAGATTAACCGCAAGGTAAAACTCATTGCGTCTTTGCGTCCTCGCGCCCTTGCGTTCAATTTTAATTTTAAACGCAGGGCGACAGGCCGCGGAGTAAAACATCCAACCGTAGAGAGAGTGCGTGAAAATAGCAAAGCCCCAAAGGTTTTCAAGACCTTCGGGGCTTGCCTTCCCACTTGTACGGATTACAGCGTGGGATTCCCGCTCAGAAACTAAATCCGATGCTGAAATACTGATTGGCATCGAACAGTTTCATATCACGATACGCGTAATCGATCATCACTTTTGTGTTGCCCAGTGGAATATGAACGCCGGCGCCAAATGCCAATCCGAACTGGCTGTCGTCCTTGATGTCTTCCGGATAATCTTCCGGATAGAGGGGCAGGGCATAGCCACCGCGCAAAAAGACCATGTCTTTGAATGCGTATTCCGCGCCAGCGCTGAGATTATCAACCGCATAACTGTTGTTGGAATAGAGTCCGGAAATATTTAACGCCTGCATATCATTCAATTTATAACCATATGATATTCCCATGGTCATACTCGTCGGCAATTCAAATGCCGCCATATCGAGTTTGGTCGTCCTGCTGGTGGCGCCGGGGTCCGCCCAGGGAATCGAGGAGTTGAACTCAATGCTGGTACCATCATAGCGCATCTCGCCACCGAGGTTGCGCAGGGTAACTCCGAACGCCACTTTCCACGGTGTGATGTATTGCAGTCCAAAATCGAATGCGATACCGGTAGCGCGCATGTTGCCGATGTTTTCACTGACGACCTTCATATTGGTGCCGAAACGAATGCGATCGGTAAATTGCCGCGCATAAGAAACACCGATGGTCATAAAGCTGGGCTTGATGGTTTCACCGGTTCCTTCCGGCGCCTCAATGGTGGTCACATCGATATCACCGACGCTGAATAACTGCAGCGACAGACCCAGATGGCCCCATTTCCCCATGCGCACACCGGCGCCAAAATAAGAAATATTCATATCGGCAAAATAGGGCACATAGGAAAAACTGGCTTCATTGCCGCGAATGGAAGAGAGACCCGCCGGGTTCCAGTACAGCGCTTCGATACCTGCGACACTGGCGACATTCGCGCCTCCCATTGCGACGTTGCGCGCACCCATGGGAATCATCAATTCCGGAGCAGCGCTCGTCCCTACTTTGGGCGCGCTGGCAAAAACTACCTGAACGGCCAATAGCGCCCAAATCATCGTGAGCAACAAAATAACTTTTCTATTCATATCTAACCTCTCCTTCATCATTGTAATGATTCATCGCTCAAGGATTCCTGCCGCCCTTTTATATTCAGGGACGGCAGGACCACAGGAGATTACGAATGTATCTCAATAAGCATCCAATCGCTCGTTGGGCGTAAAGACAGCAATTTTTCCGACTTTATCGCCCAAACCCGGCGCTTCTACATGATAGACATAGATGCCGCTGGCCACAGGTAAACCGTAGGCGTTCTTCAAATCCCACTGCATCAGCGTAGCAGCATCATCCTTCTCCAGTTTGCGCACCATCTGACCGACGATGTCGAATATGCGAATGGTGCAGGTATTCGGCAGATAGGTGAATTGTACCCAGCGATTAAAAGGATCCATCTCGCCGCTGTGATAGCCGTAATAGGGATTGGGCACAACTTTGACTTTTTTCAAATCCTCTTTCTGCGTTACCTGCGTAACGGCCACCTCAGGGGCCTGGAAGTTATACGACACACCCGGCGTATTGGGCTTGGTGGTCTGGATGCGAAAGATGGTGCCGGTTTCGGGCATATCGGCGTTGTACTCACCCGCCGCCACATCGCCGCCGTTCCAGTTCACCAGCACCATACGGCGCAAAATGTCGCCGCCGGCAAGGCCATAATACTCATAGGTATCCGGATTAGCCTGGATGGCGCTGACGATGGCATCGTATCCCGCCTGTCCCGGACTGGTATCCTCCGGATCGACCCAATAAATCCAGTCCGTATACGGATCATTGCTGCCGCCGGATACCTGATGGTCGGCGGTGTCTCCATAACCGAGCGCATCCAGATCGGCCTGTTTCAGCAGGTTGAACTGTCCATTTTCGTCTATGTCGATCAGGTACGGAAACATACGATAATCATCATCCGGATTGTTAGGATCGCGAATATTCCAGAGTTCGAACGGTACTTGAATGATTTTACCTCCGGCGTCGGCGCCGGTGATGAAAGCCAGGGGTTCAAAGCCGATACCGCCTGTTTCGGTGAAACGTATCTCGAAATCGTTGGGAATAATCAGCGGCCAGCGGGCGCCGCCCTGGGTGACACGATATTTAAAGAAATCAAAGCCGGCATTTGCGTCGTCGCCCACCTCCCCTGTATGTACGAGCCATTTTGCCGCGCCGACCTGTTGATCGTCGGAGGGCCGGTCGCTGGCGGAGCCACGCTCGTTGTGCACCGGAAAATTCGCCGCCGGATTGCCCCAGCCCGCAGCGGCAGCATCGGGCGGATCGAGCACACCACCGGCATTGGCGGTGACGATAAATCCGAGAAAATCATTCGGCGCGCCGAATACCTTCACCAGCAAGCCATCCACGACATTATAGGCATCGTCGCCGCGTTGATTGCCCTGATTGCGCAGCAAAGTATCGGCTGTAGTGAATAAAGAATCAGCCGAGCGCAGCAGGTGCCAGGTCTGATCTGCGGTAAAAACCACTTTGTAATAATCACCCGTCACCTGACTGGGATCGATGACCTCGACCACCACCCTGCCGTCGCTGAGTCCGTTTTTGCTGACCGATAGGGTGTCTCCGTTGGTCACCGTATAACGAACGCCCGGCGAGTACTGCGGTACCACCGTCACGATGCTCATCGAGCTCGGAAAGTCCTGCGGTATGGCGAATTTACAGTACGATCTGGCCTGGATGCCGAAATAGTAGGCTTTGCCGTTGATCAACGGATCACCGATTTGTCCGACCTGGGGATGTTTATTATCCGTCACTATGATGTATCGGGGATCGGTATAGGGCGTCGCATCCGCTACTTTATCGACGCCGAATTTTTCATACAGCACCGGATCGCGGCCGGAGGCATCGGAAAACTGATAGACGGTATATCCGGTAAAATCGTAGGTTCCATCGGTCACCTCAATATATTCACCGTCCACCACCAAATATTGTCCGACCAGACCATTGGCGACGATATCCTCCACCGAATAGGGAGCCACGCCGTCGTCCATGTACTCGGAACGGTCGTTCCAGGTCAGGATTACCTCATTGGGCAGTTGCGATACCTGCACCGCCGGCGCTTTGGGCGCCTTTGGCAGGGCAAAATTGAGGTCGTAAGCTAACTGTGCGATTTCATCCATCGCCTTGAGATAGGAAACGCTGTTAAAGTTATTGGTGCCGCGCCCAACCAGCACGCCGGCAACGATTTCCTGCACACCGGGCTCACCAAAATCGGGCTGATTGTTGCCGTTGGTGTCCTGCCATTTCTCCATGCGGTATGGGCCCGTGCTCATCATGAATCGGCGATCGGAGGTGGCGCGATCATTCCAGCCGGTGCCGGTTTCCGGATCACCTGAGAACATGAACCGTGTTCGGGCGGCAGTCGGATCGGTGCCGACGCCGCCGTAGGTAATGGGCGAACCGTCGCGCCAAAAACCGCGCATGTAATTCCAGATGTCCTGTCCGGTCTGCGGATTGCCCTGATTGGAATCATCATTATTATAATAGATGAACGACGTCATTTTTAGCATGCGTTTATCCTGCAAAACCGTGCCGTCCGGCAGTTCCACAGTGCTGCCCGGTTCGTCGATAATCGGGCCCTGGAAAAAGTCGACCCCGCAGGCCGGCGCAGCGGCGCCGTAATTGACGTCATCGTTGTCGGCATTATAGGCGTATCCCAATCCTCTGGTGGTATCGCAGCCGACAAAGTCATCCCAGCCGTCGCCGATATCCGGATCGGACCAGATGACAAAATAGGTTTCATCCCAATCGTACGGGCTCTTGTTGATGAGCGTCCATTTAATGAAAATCATATCGCCGATGGCATCGGCGCGATCGAACGCCCAGACCAGTTGGCGGATTTCCAATCCTAATTTCGGCGTACTGAACAGCGTATGTTCACCGGCATCATTGAACACGCTAAAGATGGTTTGATCGCCGATGAGCAACGGCTTGCCGTCGGCATCCACCGGCGCGCCCTGATCCACCGGCCAGTTATCCCAGTCGCCGGTGCCGTCCGATTTTAACCAGTACCAGTGGTACCTGGAATCCAGCCGATTATCGCCGACCGGCGGGTCCAGACCTGGTTCGAGGATCAGACCGGGCTGGAACTCGGTGGCATCGTGAATTACGCCGGCGATGCGCGGGTCTCCGTTCACCAGGGATCCCACCATCTGCCCGGCGCCGTAAATGACCATATTGGTGGTTCCGCGCGGCCACCACAGGCCGCCGTCGTTCGGCGACAGGGTGTTGTAAAACCAGGTCCCATTGTTGCGCAACACACCATGCATACGGTTCACATTCATCCATACATCGGTATACGACTGAGTCTTTTGCAGCGACATCGGTCGACGAACATCATGCGCCGCAAAAATCAGAGACGCAACCATGAGGATGATTAATAAACTTGTCAGTGTCTTTTTCATGAAAGTACCTCCCGTTTGCTATTCAAAAATCATCCGCGTTACATTTCCAATTGCACGCCGAGGCGAATTTGTCGCGGTACACCATAAAAATTGTAATCAACCTCGCGCATCTTGTAGAGCGATTTTTGCGTATCCGACAGTTCACTCCAGTATCGCTGTCCGTCGGCTGTGCGCAGATAACCGGTATCATCCGGCAGCCCCGAGGTGATCCAGACGTTTTGCACATTGGCGGTATTGAGCAAATTGATCACCCAGGCATACACCGTCAATTTGGTATTCATTAGTTCGAACATCCTGTCGATCTTGAGATCGATCTTGTACTGCCACGGCGTGGTCTCGCTGTTGACCGCGGTCGCCGGTACGGTCGACAAATTATCGTTGTCGTAACGACCGGAGAACGGGAACTTGCCGCTCAAATCCATGCGCGTGTAGGGATTGCCCGAATTGAACGAAAGGACCATGTTGATACCGCTATTTCGCAATACTTTCGGGCCATTATTCCTGCCGAACCGATAATCCAGATTCAGACTGCCGGTGTGGCGCTGTTCAAAGTCCAGCGGCTGGACGAATTTGGGATAATTGCCGTTGGCGCCGTTCAACCAGGCGATATCATAATTGGAATTGGAAGCTGAACCCGTGCCTCTGGCGAATTGCAGTTCATAATTCAGGTTGACGCTGAGATTTTTATAGCGTCGCAAATTAAAGATCAAATCCAGACCCTTGATGGTGCCAAAATCACCGTTCTCGCGAAAAGCGATGTCGCGAATATCGGTGTTGTAAGTGACCAGTTGAATCAAATCCTCGGTCTCTTTATAAAAAGCCGTCAGCTGCACCGAGGCATAGTCGCTGAGCGTCTGTTTGAAGCCCATTTCATAGGACGTGGTTTTCGGCGGCCTGATATTGGGATTGTTGAACCAGGTGAAATAGCCGATGGTGATATAATTATCCAGATAGAACGGGCTCATGTACAGGTCGATCAGCTGCGGCGATTGGTAGAACTTGCCGTACTGTGCGTGAAAGACCGTACGATCGGTGATCGGGTACCCGATGCCGAACCGCGGGCTGATGTAGGAATAGGCATCCGATTTGACGATGTCGTTGGAATCGAAAATACGATCGCCGCCGAACATACCGGTGCCTTCCACCACGGAGCCGTCGCTATTGAATTCGGCGCCGATCTGGCGGAACATCCAGGCGTTGGGATTGATATAGTCCCAGCGCAAACCGAGGTTGAGGATCAGGTCTTCGAACTCGATTTTGTCCTGCACATAGGCGTTCATGAAAATCGGATGATAGGGTTCCTGTTTCTCAAAGCCGCTTATGGGCAGGCCGTTCTCGGCGCGCACCACGTCTTCGAGGTAGTTGCCGTCGTCCACTTCATTGCCCATCACATCATAGCCGTAAAAACGAACGTCGGCGCCGCGGTAGCGCTCCAGATCGGTGGCAAAATCGGGATCCGACAACTTGCTCGGCGTGGCGATCTGGAAATATCGCACCGTGTGATACTTGTATTCCACACCGGCCTTGATGGTCTGGTACTTGCCCCACTGATGGGTGAGATCCAAATCAACCGACCAGTGCGAGGTGCGTTGCTTGCTATAGGCATCGTACTGGCAGCCCGGCTGGAAGAAATCGGGATCCAGGCGACCGGTATAGGCCTGGCCGTAGTATTCCTCCGTATCCGGCCATGGATTGTAATGCGGATCGCCGTACTTTAGAAAATCGCGTTTAAAGGTTGGATCATAGCATTCCCGCCGGGTATCCAGCATGTTGAATTTCAAATCATAGAACAGTTTCGGCGATACCAGGTGGGTGAACGTGGCATTGAATGAACTGGTATGGGTTTCGAACTGCGCCCGGTGACCGGTGTTGAAAAAATAAACCGGCTGGATAGCGGACGCGGTGCCGAACCAATCCGTGCTGTATTTGCGATCGGTCTGAATATAGCTGCTCTTCAGTTCCATGTTGTTGGTTATCTGCAGATGCACCTTGCCGGTGTACGACCACTGCGAGTCCCAGTTCTCCGGCAGGCGGGCGTTGAATTGATAATCGTGCTGCACTGTATCTACCGTTGTCAATTCGCCCGCTTCATCAAAACCGAGAATGGGCTGATAATAGGTGTAGGTTGTCAGCTTGTCGGCGTTCTCAGCCCAGCCCCATGACGGCGTCCAATCCGCCGTATAGTTACGCGTGGCGCTGAGGAAAAACGTGTGCCGCTTTTTCGGAATGATGGGGCCGCTCAAGGATGCGGTGTACTCGTTAAAACCGTAGGAATAGGCGCCCAGCGTTTTTTTATCGGCGCTCAGGAATCCGTCGGTCACGGCTTCAACGGAAAAATGGTATTTGTCGCGCCCGGCCCGCGTGGTGATGGCCAGGATGCCCGACATGGCTTCGCCGTATTCGGCGTTAAAGCCGCCGGTCTGCACGCTGATCTCTTCGATGGCGCGGTTGGGGATGTAGAGCCGCATGGCGGCGTTGTACGGATCGGTGACCAGTACGCCGTCCACATAGGTTGCGGTTTCCCCACCGCGGCCGCCGCGGATGTTCATCACATTGCTGTTGTCCTGCTTTACCACACCGGCGGTCATGCCGGCTAACTCCTGCACGCCGCGCACCGGCATGTTTTTGATCTCTTCCACGGTGCGGATGACGTTGGTATTGGTCTCGTCCTTGCGGATCAGTGGCCGATCGGCGACGACGATGATCTCCTCGCCGATGTCCAGCGTCTCCTGACGTAACTGTAAAGAGACCTCGGTGGTGAGGTCGATGTTCACATACACATTCTGTTGCAGTACCGTTTGATACCCAACACAGCTAATGCGCAGGGAATGCCCACCCACCGGTACGTTCAGGATTGAATAATGACCATCGACGTCGGTCACCGCCCCGAGCGTGGTACCCACGATCACCACATTTACCCCCGGCAATGCTTCGCCGGTACCTTCTGCGGTGACGGTGCCGGCGATTTTACCCGTCGTGCCGGCAAACACCCAGATGGGAATTAATCCTAACACGACCATTGCGACAAGAATAGTGAAAAGCCTATTCTTCATAACACCTCCTCTGATTAGTCCTTTGGTTAGTATTTGTATCTTCTGGCATTAAAACCGGTTGTTCTGTTGATTGTATTCTGCTTGAATTTTATCGGGCTAACGCACCGTCCATCCTGTTAACACTTCCATCCGGCAACGCCGAATCCGGGTGCTGCCGTCCATGGAGGCCCGACCTGCGGATTACCAAAATTCTTGCCATTGGCTGCCTGAATTTTTCACGCAATCAGGGCAGAACAGAGGTAATCGCCTTTATGGAAAGATACGTGAAATCAGAGGGCTTTACAACCGCACAACAATGTGGAAAAGGGAAAAAATATTTTGAAGGAAACGGGTGAGCCCTGCATAGGAATGCAGGGAGGGGTGGGGAAAAATCTATTGAAGCAGGTTTAACCTGAGCAGGAAGAAATATTGAGGGATTGATCTAAGTGATACTTGAAAAATGGAGCTATAGATACGCCGGACCGGGTGTAGTTTACGATCAAAAGAATGTCATTGCGAACGGAGGAACAGGGCTTGAAAAAGGGCAGCAGCCGCTGTGGAGTGAAGCAATCTCCGCCATGTCATTAGAAATCGATCGTCCGGCAGATCCCTGCCGGATGGAGAAAAGAATGTCATTGCGAACGGAGGAACAGGGCTTGAAAAAAAGCAGCA